>NZ_JBVVAK010000023.1:0-82141 GCF_055792825.1 Microvirga sp. GN3 | reverse complement strand
GCGTTTGGCACCGAGCCAGGCCGCAGCCTGCCCTTCCAAAATCAGACGTGGCTCTCCCCGTCCGTCCTGAAAGCCGCTCGAGCCAACAGAAAACCCTCGATGCCGTACGCAAAGAGGGCTGGATACGTTCAGGGAGCGAATGCAAAACGCGGCTTTAACGGGATCCAATCCCGAGGCAGTCTGTTGTGCCTAGAGAGTTCGGCCTCTCATGGCTTATGCGCTGATCGCTCATGGAGATTGCATCTGCTTTTCAGATCCTATCCTCCGATGATGAAAAGAAGCCGGGGGCTTATGCGGTCTTTCCCTATGATCGCGATCTGGTGCGGCGGTTTCGTGAATCCTTTCCGCGTGCGCGTTGGGGGAGAGGGGAGCAGCGGTGGTTCGTGCCGGGAACGACAGCCGGGCAACGGCTCGACGCGTGGATGGCGCAGGAACTGGAGACCTTGGATCGACACGCCGATGCCAAGGGGCATGACGCTTACATCTTTGAACCTCTCGAAAGTCCCTACCTGACGATTGCCGAGGACCTGCAGGTGCGTACGCCGTACTCGCGCACCATTGTGGAGGTGCTCCGATCCATTCCTTGGGCGCATTGGGACCCCGAGGAGAGGATCTGGCGAGTGCCGTTTCGCTCCTATGAGGAGTTGAGAACACGTTGGCCCGAAATCGAGGAGGCTGCCCGACGCAACGAGCCTGAAGCACGAAGGAAGCGCCGCGAGGAACAGAGAGCGCAAGCTTCGGAAGAGACCAGCCAGCTCCAGGCGGAGCGCCGCCGCAGGCGCTATCCTGTACCGGGCGGCGACCAGCCACCTTTGGGATTTCCGCTGTCGACGAACCGATGGGGTGTCGTGGTGTTCGAGGCGATCGACATCGATCCGATTTCCGATCCTTCAGCGACCGAATTCTACGATCATGTGCGAAACGCCCCTCCCGATTACGTCTGGGCCCATTGGCGGATGCCGACACCTCAGGAGATCTACCGCACCCGGCCAGCTCGGACGGAGGAAGATCCAGAGGTCAGGACCGCTCGTGGCTGGTGGTGGCCAAGTAAGGAGGAATTGCAGGAGCGGGCACGCAAATTGCGTGAGGTGGAGCGGGCCCAACGCTCCCGGGATTTGGCGCGGAGGGCCCCGGTCGGGGTGTGAGAAACGCGCCGAAATCAGGCAGAAAAATCCGGGCGCGAAGCCCGGATTTCGAGAAGATCGATGCGTCGATCAGAACGGAATGTCGTCATCGAAATCGCTGTGCCGGGAACTTCCGGCCGGCTCGGGTCTGCGCTCCATGGGGGACGAGCGTCCGAAATCGCCGCCGCTTCTGATCTGGCCGGGCTCCTCGTCGCCATACTCCGAGGCGCCACCGCCGCGGCTGTCCAGGATCGTCAGCTCACCCCTGAAGCGCTGCAGCACCACCTCGGTGGTGTACTTCTCCTGGCCGCTCTGGTCGGTCCATTTGCGCGTCTGCAGCTGGCCCTCGACATACACCTTCGAGCCCTTCTTCAGATACTGCTCCGCCACCCGCGCCAGGTTCTCGTTGAAGATCACCACCGAGTGCCACTCGGTCTTCTCCTTGCGCTCGCCCGTGCCCTTGTCCTTCCACGTCTCCGACGTGGCAAGCCGCAGGTTCACCACCGGCTCCCCGTTCGACAGGCGACGCACCTCCGGGTCCCGCCCCAGATTGCCCACCAAAATCACCTTGTTCACAGAACCAGCCATAACGGCCTCTCCACTTCATCTCTCCTGAACGGCTGAAGCATCAGCGATGCCACACGTTTTCAGGTCGGTTGCACACTCCTGCCCGATGAGAGGCATCGCCTATTGTTCTATCTTTGTTCTGTGTGAAACACAAGTGGCGGGAGGCGTACAGGCGTCTGCAGGGCGTTCGTCGAGTGAGTAGGGCATGAAAAGGGGAGCGTCGATGCCTCGACGCTCCCCGTCTCGTTTTAGGCAGATTAGGTGTTACTCCGCAGCCTGGAGATACACCACCTTCGACTGCTCGCTCTGAATCTCGCGCAGGGTGCGCGCCATATAGGTCAGCTGCTCGATTGCCTTGTTGAGGTCGAGCTTGGTGCCGTCCTCAAGATCGTAGGCCTGACGGCCCCGATAAAGCCGATTGACTTGGCCCTCCATTTCGGCGGCAGCCTCGCGGATGCGGCGAACGAGGTTATCGGCAATGACATTGGCGTTGTCATCGACAACGCAGAAGCCGACATCGCTTGCGCGGACCTTGGCCATGGATTGATACCTCTTCTTGCTTCGTCTCAGGCGACGGCTCGCTGTCCATGCTCTGCATAGACGCCGAGTCGGCGCGCCAGGGAATGTTTCGTCACGGGTCCCACCCACGGCAGCGTTGCGAGAAAGCGCAGCTTGTCGGGGCTCGTATTGTAGTCTTCGAACAGACGCTCGCGCTCGCGCCAAACCCTATCGATCGCCTCAGCCTTTGCTGGGTGACGGAATCCAACTCGAGCCGTCGAGGCGAAGGTAAGCGCGCGCATGCAGCGCTCGAACGTGCGGCGGCCGACGCTTGGCGTCACGCTTGCATGGCAGATCGCCTCTATAACGTGCTGCGCGAACTCATCCGCCGTTTCAGGAGGCATTGTCTCCGTCCCGGCAATGTCTCCCTGAAAAGCCCTCGCGCCATAGCGCATCGTCTCTTCAAGTCCGAAGTTCGGCATTGTTCTCACCGTATGGTCCAGGCTGCCTGAAGCAACTGGACAAGCTTCGTCCCGGTCTTTCGAATCCGGCGCTGTGCCCGCCATGGAAGGTCGGCTTCCCGCGCCAGGCTCGGGCGTTCGGGACGATTACGCGGTTTCTTCAGAAACGGGTGCCCGCCTGTTTGGGGGCGTATGCGCCATACATCCTCCGGGCTCTGAAAACCTTGACCGTTCAACGGTTTCTGAGAAGGGCGCGGTTCAATGAAGATGGGATTTGCACCCTGCGAATGCAAGGTCCGCGGGATCAGCGGAACGGGGTTGGATCCCTTTGTAGCCTTCGGCCAGGACGCAATCTCGCTGCGGGCCATCTTGAGGGTTTGCGCCAGTTCCGCGCCTGTCGCGACACCATAAACGGATGCGGCACGGGAGAAGGCTTCGGAGAATGGCCGCATGGCGCACCAGCTCTTCTCGGCCATATGCAGCGGCCATGTCCACAGACCGTCCTCCCGGCGCTGGCCAAGGCTCTCGCGGTCGATAAAATAGCCGGTTCGCTTGTGCTCGAGACCACTTTCGATCACGAGCCATTCCTCATTCTCGAAGATCGGTCGTCCTTCCGTCATGACGGTCATTGCGGGATCCTTTGATGCGGTGAGGCGCGGCTGCCCTAATGGCGTCACATCCACGACGCATACAGAGGATGCGAACAAATGAAGAACATAGCCTCAGTGGCCTCTGTGTCAAGCAAAGTCCGCAGGTCAAGTCTGTAATCTTGGAGTAACCGATACTATGTGGAGGATCAGATGCCAGGATTGAAGAGATCGCCTCCGATCCCGTTCAAAAAGAGGCAAAGTCGTTGCGACGAAATATCGCTGGCGATAACTGAAGCTCGACCATTCCAACACAGCGGATTCGCCACGCCATGACCAATCTGACCCGCCTCGAAACGGACCAGCTCCGGCGCCTGGAGGAGATGCGCAAGACCTACGACAAGCTTCGGGCGGAGCGGATCCGAGCCGAAGGCGAGGTCGAGCGTCTCGCGCGCGAACTCGAAGAGGTCCGGGCTCTCGCTCTGTCCGAATTCGGCACCGACGATGAAGGCCAGATTCAGGCTCTGATCGAGGATGCGCAGGCCCGCAATGCCAAGCTTGCCGACGAATTCGGCGCGGCTTTGCGCGAGGTCGAGACCCGTCTCAAGCAGCTCGGAGACGAGCGTTGATCGGGCCTTCCATCGATCATGACGTGACGCGGGCTGAAGCGTCGCTTGCACGTTTCGAAGGACGACGTGATGGCTTGCGGATCCGTCGCGAGGAGCTGACGCGCGCGATCGAGCTCGCCAAGGGCCGCCTTGCCGTCAAGGACGAGGTGGAGGCCTTCATCGAAGCGGTACACAGCTCTGCCAGCCGTCGCAGTCTGTCCGCCTTTGAGACCTTGCTGACGGCTTTGGTGCAGGAGGTTCTACCGGGTGAGAAGCCTGTGGCGCTCGACCTCTCGACCGAACGCGGCCTGGCCGCGCTCGATATCTGCGTGCGTCGCGCGGACGGCTCCTTGGAGGACGTGCTGGAGGACAATGGCGGCGCGCTGACCAACGTAGTCGGTATGGCGCTGCGGCTTATCGCGGTGGTCAAGGCGGATGTCGCGCGCTTCCTCGCCCTTGATGAGGCGGATTGCTGGATCGCGCCGGATCGCGTCTCGTCTTTCTATCGGGTGCTGGAGGACGGTGCGGTACGTCTCGGCGTGCAGTGCCTCGCTGTTTCGCACCACGACCTGTCCCAGTTCTCGGGCAAGTTCCACATCGCGCGCATCGTCGGCGAGCCTGCCTCCGGGGTGACGGTCGAGACCTCCGATACCAGGGCCGCCTGGAACGATGAACAGCCAGGCCTGCGCTTCATCAGGCTCGTCAACGTGCAGGCCTATCAGGATGCGACGCTTCACTTGAACCCTGGGGTGAACGCGCTGATCGGTCCGAACAACCGTGGCAAATCGACCTTCATCCGTGCGCTGCGCGCCGTGTTCTATGGCGAAGCGCGCGACAGCCTCGTGCGCGCAGGAGCGAAGGCGGCGAGCGTCGAGATCGGTGTTGCAGGCAACAGGATTTTGCGCTTCACGCGCCAGCCCCGTCGCTCGCCGGTCAATATCTGGTCGCTGCATGAAGCCGATGGCTCCGTCGTCGAGGAGCAGGGCATGCGCTACGAGACCGGCGGACGCAACGTTCCCGATTGGGTCGCCGATCTCATCCGCATCCGCAAGGTGGAAGATCTCGACGTTCACATCGCGCACCAGAAATTTCCCGTGTTCCTTCTGGGTGAAACGCCGTCGCGCCGTTCCGCCGTTCTGTCGATCGGACAGGAGGCCGGCTATATCCGCGACATGCTCCTCATCCATCGCGAGCGCTGCCGGCGCGACAACGATCTCGTGCGTAACGGCGAGCGAGAGCTGATTGTACTCGGCGAGACGCTCGAAGGGCTGAAGGAGCTCGATGTTCTCAAGGAGAAGCTGGTTGCTGCTCGTGAACATGCGGAGAATCTCAAGACGGTTTCCGCACACCTGCAGAGATTGCAGCAGCGCGCATCGCAGCTTGCGGAATTCAAGGGCTTGCTGGGCCGGGCACAGACGCGGAGCAAGATCACTGAGCAACTGCCCGGCGCGGAGAGGCTGACGGATCTTACGCGTCGGATCGAGCGCTCCCGTGAGCGTGAGCACCTCGGAGAACGCATGCTTCGGCTCAACCGTGATCTAACCCGAAGCAAGGCGCGTCTGACGGCATTGCAAAGCCTGCCCCATTCGGTGCCCGACCTTGAAAAGACTTCCTCGGCACAAAACATCCTGAAGCGTATGAATGATCTTAGCGGTGCGTCTCTGCTGGCTCAAAGCCGGATTGCGCAGGTCGACGAGGGAATCAAATCCGTTCAGATCGAGATGGCGCGGCTCATCGAGGAAACAGGCGGTCTATGCCCCACCTGCGGCTCGCCGGTGAAGCCGGAAAACCTGTTGGACCATCACATTCATTCCTCTCATTCCTCCACGCCGACGGAGCGGCTGACCGCATGATCCTGTCCGGAGATCGTCTTCCCGCGATCCAATGCAACGGTATCCTCGTGATCGGGGACCCGCATGTAGGCTCACGACGTCCGGGGCGGCGCAAGGATGTCGTCTGGCCTCAGGCCGTACTCGGCAAGCTCGAGCGCTGCGTCGCCATTGCCAACGAACGGCAGCTTGCGGTCGTGATCCTGGGCGATCTGTTCGACCGGCCGGTCGAGACCGATGAAGCACTCAAGAACCAGCTCATCCGCGTTCTCAAAGGCTTTCGCCATCGGCCCATCGTCAATGTGGGCAATCACGACATCCAGCACACGACGCTCACCGACAGCGACTCGCTGGCGCTGTTGGGCTTGTGCGATGTGGTCGATGTCGTCGCCACATCGGCTCCCGTGACCGAGTTCCAGGTCGGCACACAGCGCATCGGCATCGGCATGACTCCTTTCGGCCAGGCGATCCCGACCGATGCGCGCGGCTCCTTCTCCGGCGTCGATCTCCATGCATGGTTCAGCCATCACGACATTGCCTTTGACGGCGGCTATCCGGGAGCGGTGCCGCCCTTTGCCGTCGAGGGCTGCGATATCCTGATCAACGGGCACATTCACAAGGCGCAGAAATCCATTCTGGCCGGCCGGACGCGCTGGATGAATCCCGGCAATATCACGCGCCAGTCCGTCGATCTCGTGGATCATGTTCCCCGCGCCTGGATCCTGGATGTTGGTGGCGAACTGGAGCCACAGACGCTGCCGTTCGAAAGCAATGTCTTCGATCTGACCGGACGTGTGGTCGACGCGGCCGACGGTGATGTCGTGGCGCAGCAGATCGAGAGCGCCTTCGTCACTTTGCTACAGGCTGAATCCTCGACGGAGCTGAAGCGCAGTGGCGACGGATCCATCATCCGCGACGAGATCGAGGCGAAGTTCGCGGCTGACGATACGCCGGATGCGGTGCGCGCCATCGTGCGCTCACTTCTCGGCGAGGCGGTGGAGCGCCACGCCGCTCAGTCTTAGCGCATCGTGCGGAAAAGTGGATCCGGTTTTCGCTGACGCGGCCCTTCGGGTCCGCACCCAACGATGCGCTCTTCAAAGAATGGAGCATCGGACCCAAAAGTGGGTCCGATGCTCTAGAAAGCAAACGGATCGGTGTAGGGCAGGCGGCGACGGCGCACCTGCGTTTCCGGCAGAATGGGGCGGCTGATATCGACCGCGATCAGTCCCTCGCAGGCCAGCGCGAGAATCGCCGCCACGCCATCCTGCGTGTTCATGACGGCGCTGGCGCAATCCACCAGCCGCATGGTTCCCATCTCGTCGAGCTGATGCAGAGCGCGCACCCGGTCGCCAGCCGTCACAGGTGTGCGTTTGCAGGCCATGATGAGGCGCATGGTCGTGAAGCGCGGCTCGGCCCGGATGCTAGCCGCTATCTCAATGAGGAAGGGCTTGCCGTCCGAAGAGGTGATGCCATGGATAGCTGCGGCACGTAGCGGATGGTTCAGCAGGTCGTCATCCGTCATCACGTCGACCAGATAGGCCGTGCCATCCCTGACGATCTCGAAATCCGCGATGTGCTCAATGGTCTCCTCGCCGATGACAAAGGTGGCCGGATCAGCGGGCGCGCGCAAGGATTCCACTTCGGCATCCAGCTCGCAGAGCGCGAGATAGTCCGCGATCAAGGCGTTGCGCGTGAGTGGCGTGGAAGGGCGCTTCTGCGCCCGGCGTGTTCCCGGGCGGCGGACAGGGCGCCGGTCCGAAAGGTCGAGGAGCGCTTGCGCGGACATCGGAGCCTCCAGCTTGGCTTTTCAAAAAGACGGCCAGGCCACCCAGCATTCCGGCAGCTCTTAACCTCACTATATGATGAGAACATATATAGAACGATATGATGGAGGTCAAACTTTCGGCGGCTATCGAAGACAGGATGCCACCGCACCATCTTAAGGCTCCGCTTCACGGACTTAGGACAAAATAGCGCATGATTTAAGCGTCTGATAAATATGGATATATTTCTCTATCGCGTGCGCCAGAAACTGGACCAAGGGCCCTAAATTTGGTATAGAACAAATAACGAACGCGCCTGCCGAGACAAGGCTGCGACAAGAGCGCGTCACCGATTTGCGGGCCTCTGAGAAAGTTAGGATCGAGGATGAATACGACGGACAAGAAGATTTCCGAGGTGCTTGCGAAATTCGGCGAGCCGATGGCCGGGAACGTCTGGCGTGTCCAGGGCACGGCCGTCATCTATCACAAGACCCTCGAGCGTATCGCCGCACAGGCGAAGGTCGGCTTTGACGAACCGAAGATCATTCGCGCCGAGCGCGACGAGGCCGTGATCCAAGTGACCGGCCGCATGGGCGATCGCGTTGAATGGTCGATCGGCGAGGCGCTGATCGGCGTGAATTACCGCGTCTCCGGCAAGCAGGCGGCCTATGTCTATGCCATGGCCGAAAAGCGCGCGAAGGACCGCGTGATCCTCAAGCTCATCGAGCTGCACGGCTATGTCTATTCCGAGGAAGAGGCCGACGAGTTCAAGCAGGGCCGTCCAGGCTATGCCGATCCGCATGTGGAACTCGAGAAGACCGAGCCGCAGAAAGGCAAGGTTGAAGTGACGGCTGCCGAAGGCAAGATCGAGGATGATCTGAAGGCAAAGATCAAGAAGGCCAAAACCATCAATGCGGTCACGGACTTGATGCTCCATGCCGACACGCAGAAGATTCTCGCCGATCTGCCGGAAGGCATCCGCGACGAGATCCGCGACTTCGCTAAGGCGCGTCTCGTCGAACTCGGCTGGCCGACCAAGAAGGCAGCCTAAATTTCGCTGCGATCATGGACGAGATGACTTGAAAGCCATCTCGTCCATTTTTCTTTCCGCGGAAGCGTCCCGGCGCTCCTGGTCTTTCTGATCGATGCCGAAATCCTCCGCTCTCACTGCGGCCAGTCAGGACGCTTTATCCCTCTCCGAACACCTCGTCGGCTCCATCGAGCGTGTGACATTTCACAATGATGAGACCGGCTTCTGCGTGCTGCGCGTCAAGGCGCGCGGGCACCGCAAGCCCGTCGCCGTTGTCGGCCATGCGCCATCGGTCGCCATCGGTGAAGTCGTCGAGGCGAGCGGTGAGTGGCTGCATGATCGCAATCATGGTGTTCAGTTCAGTGCCAATGAGCTGAAGACCTCGGCCCCGACGACCGCAGAAGATCTCCAGCGCTTTCTCGGCTCCGGTCTCCTGAAAGGTGTCGGTCCTACACTTGCGCAACGGCTTATCACCTCCTTCGGATCGCGCATTCTCGACGTCATCGAGAAGAAGCCGCACGAGCTGACTCGCGTACACGGCATCAGCATGGCGAGGGCACTCAGCATCGGTGAGGCCTGGGCCGAGCATCGTGCCCTGAAGGACATCGCAGCCTTCATCAATGCTCATGGTATCGGCGGCTTTCTGCTCACGCGCATCTACCGCGCCTATGGCGTCGGAGCCATCGACATCATCTCGGCCAATCCCTACCGGCTTGCCATCGACATTCCCGGTTTCGAATTCACGCTGGCCGATCAGGTCGCCATGCAGCTCGCCATCGAGCCGACGGCCGACATCCGGCTACAGGCCGGGCTCACCAATGTTCTATCCGAGGCCGTGAAGGAGGGACATTCCGGGTTGCCGGCCGAAGCGCTGTTGCAGCAGGCAAGCGCTCTGCTTGAAGTGCCGAAGGCTCAGCTGGCGCCGGTGCTCGATGCGCAATGTGCGGCGGGCCAGCTCGTCGCCGACGAGCTCGATCGGCATCGCTGCATCTTTCTCAAAAGCCTTTACGGCGCCGAGCTGTTCATCGCGCAGCGTCTGAAGGAAATCGCGCAGGGCTTCCACCCCTGGCGCGGGCTCGATCCCGCGCAGGTGATCGCCGAAACCGAGGCCGCCACGGGCGTGTCCTACTCGGCCAGTCAGCGCGAGGCGCTCATCGCCTCCTGTCAGGCGAAGGTGCTTGTCGTCACTGGCGGTCCGGGTGTCGGCAAGACCACGCTCATCCGGAGCCTGACACATCTGTGCACGAAGCATGAATTGCAGGTGGCTCTTTGCGCGCCGACCGGGCGCGCGGCAAAGCGACTGGCCGAGAGCACGGGCTTTCCCGCCAAGACCGTGCACCGGCTTCTCGAAGCCTCCGAGGGCGGGTTCCGGCGCAACGCCAAGGCGCCACTCGACTGCAACCTCCTCGTGGTGGACGAAGCCTCGATGCTCGACATCCGTCTCATGGCGGCGGTTCTTCGCGCCCTGCCGGATGAAGCCTGCCTGCTCCTCGTCGGCGACGTCGATCAGCTTCCCTCCATCGGTCCCGGGCAGATTCTCTCCGACATCATCGCTTCCGATGCCGTCCCGATCGTGCATCTGAAGGAGGTTTTTCGGCAGGAGCGGGAAAGCCGCATCATCACGGTGGCTCATGCGATCAATCGCGGCCTCGTGCCCGATCTCGCGCACCAGCCGGACTCGGATCTCTATTTCGTCGAGGCCGACACGCCGGCCGATGCGATGGCGAAAATGACGATCCTGATGCGTGACCGCATCCCGAGAAAGTTCGGTCTCGATCCCGTGCGCGATGTGCAGGTGCTGTGCCCGATGAATCGCGGGCGGCTCGGGACGCATATGCTGAACGGTGAATTGCAGCAGATCTTCAATCCGCCAGGGCCCGAGAGCCTGCACCGCGCCGGCTGGATCTATGGCCCCGGCGACAAGGTCATGCAGGTTCGCAACGACTATGACCGGGACGTCTATAACGGCGAGGTCGGCATCGTGCGTGAAGTGAACCGGGATCACGGGGAACTCACGGTCGCCTTCGACGACCGGCTCGTGGTCTATACCCTCAAGGAGCTCGACGAGCTCGCGCTCGCCTATGCGGTGACGATCCACAAGGCGCAAGGGTCGGAATATCCGGCGGTGATCATCCCGGTGGCGCTGCAGCAGGCTTCCATACTGCGGCGCAAGCTCCTTTATACGGGCGTGACGCGGGCGAGCCGCCTCGTCGTCCTGGTCGGAAGCCGCGCCGCCTTGGCCCAGGCTGTTACGCACGAGGAAGAACCGCGCCTCTCCAGGCTGCGGACCTGGTTGCAGGCCTGAACTCTTTTCCTTGACGCGAGGGGCCTCTATATTGGGTCTCTCGCAGCGCCTTTTGGGAAAAGCAGGGATGAGCGTCGAAACCGGACAAATCGATCAGCAGGAACGGCGGGCCCGTATGGGGCTTATTGCCGGAGCGGTTCTGTGCCTGGTCGCGTCCGGTGGTCTGCTGTGGTGGCGCTATGGTGGCGCTGTTTTCAACGATCTCGTGACGTCCGCCCTGGCTTGGTGCCTTTAAAGCTGTCCCGTTCGCGAGGTCCGGGCGTGTCCATGGCTCGTCTTGTTCCATCGGAATGTCGCCGTCGCCAATTCCCATAAGCCTCTCCAGGCAGCGACGCTCACGAACCCATAATAGAACGGCAGCAGCAGTACCCAGGGCAGAAGCCGCCAAAGACGGCGCCTGTGCAGGGCAATGCAGGCTGGAACGATAATTGCGACTGCACCATAGAAAAACAGCGTCAGACTGTAGGCACGACCGGCGACTTCCCAGTGCGAGGTATGCAGGTCGGGCGATCCGAAAAGCCACGAACCCAAGAACAGTACGGAAAAGAGCGGATAAACCAAGGCGCTGAGCACGATGCCCCAGGTCAGGACGAGAGCGCCATAGAAGCGCCAGATGCCCAATTGCCGGAGCAGGATCCATGGCTTGCGCGAATGGCTGGTCGCAGTCTGGACAAATCCTTTCATCCATCGGGTTCGCTGCCGCATCCAGGCCCTTAAGGTGCCTGGTGCCTCTTCGAGCGTAGAAGAAGGGAGGTCCTGCACCTGATATCCAAGCCGCGCCAGTCGAATGCCGAGATCAGCGTCCTCGGTGACGTTCCAGGCATCCCAACCAAAGATGTTTTTCAAGACAGCTGTGCGGAAGTGGTTCGAAGTGCCGCCCAGGGGGACAGGGCTTCCGATATCTGCGAGTCCCGGATTGAACACATCGAACAGCGCCGCATACTCGATGGTGAAGAGCCGCGTGATCCAGGAATCGTCCGTATTGTCGATGGTCAGGCGCGCCTGAAGGCAGGCGACGTTTCGCGGCAGGTTGGCGAACCGGGACACGGCCAGACGCAATTGGCCGGAATCCGGCACGTCTTCGGCATCATAGATCACCGTATAGCGGCCCCGCGCCAGAGGCAGGGCGACGTTGAGCGCCCACGGCTTGGTACGGGGCTCGCCCTTGGGTGCGACGATGATCTCGACATTGCCTGGCAAATCGATGGCTCGAAGGGCCTCCTGCGTCTCCTCATCGTCAGCTTCGAGCACGAGCTTGATGTCGAGCTTGGCCGCGGGATAGTCGAGCCGCGACAAGGCATGGATGAGCCGGGCGGCCACCCGCTTCTCCCGGTAGAGTGCCGCAATGATCGTATAGACCGGCAGATCGGCATCCTCGGCGCGGGGCGGCTGGGTTTCCGGTTCGACGGGGTTCTTCAGGAACGAGGCCGCGAGCCGCAGAACGATCATGCCCAGGAACAGAGGGCCCAAAGCCGTGCCTATGATCGCGAGAGTGACCCCGGGAGCGTGGCCGATTCCGAATGAGATCGGTGTCAGAGCGGTGAAGAGAAGGGCGAGCTGCGCATAGCTGACATCGGTTGCCAGATCAGGAGCCCTTTCGGCCAGGTCCGAGGCGGCCCGATGGGCGATCCACCGGGCTTGTGCGCGAAAGACCGCGTCTCTCAGCCCCGACGGTGAACAGATCGCAACTGGCCGGCCCTTGGGCCACGTGCTGAAAAGACGAGCGAGCGCTGCGCCGCGAGGCGCCATCACAAACCCGGATTTCGTGCCGGCCAAGGGAGCGATGCCCGTCAGGATGCTGTTGGGATAATCAGACGAGCGTGACAGGCGAGGGGCTGCCAGAAAAGGCAGTTGGAGTTCGGCGGCAAGGGCGCGGTAGAAATCGTCCTCATGAACGATGTTGTGCTTCAGCAGAAATTCGTCGGCCGATACACCGGCGAATTCGGCGAGGATCGCGGCTTGGCGTAATGTTTCCGGCGAGTACCCGTGATGAGCCAGAAAGCCGATCTCGATCGGCAGCGCTGTTGACTGTAGACGCCTCTCCGCTAGACCCTGCCTCATGAGCACAGGGCGCTTTCGGAAAGTCGTCTTGATGGGTGCCGGGCCACGTGCAAGAGAATATCGGTTTATGGTTCGAGATATCGTTACATTGGTCGCGCGCTTCCCATCGAAGATCAAGCCCTCCCGGTTCATCGGGGCCGCCTTGTCGCTGCTTTTGGCGTCGAGCCTCGCTCAAGCTCAGGCCGTGAACATCCCGAACTTCTGGGATCCAAGAACGCAGCTTGAGCGGCTGGACCTGCCGACGACCCGCACGATCCGCTTTCTCGTCGACGATGATTTCCCACCGCTTCATTTCCCGGGTCTCGATGGCAGCCCAACCGGATTTTCGGTAGAGCTTGCCCGCGCCGCCTGCGAGCGCCTGGGCCTCACCTGTACTATTCAGGTCCGCCGCTTCGACATGCTGCTCGATGCTCTGAATGAACGGCAGGGCGATGTGGTGGCTGCAGCCATTCCCGTAAATTCGGATTTGAGGCGGCGCTTCGCCGTCACGTCCCCGTATTTCAAGATTCCGGCGCGCTTTGTCGTGCGCAGGGACCGCAATCAGCCGGCTCCCGACGCCAAGACGCTTCAGGGCAAGACCATCGGTGTCGTCGGCGGCACGGCCCATGAGGCCTTCGCGAAGGCCTTCATGGCGGGCAGTACCCTCAAGCCCTATCCGGAGGCAGCCGCGGCTCAGGCTGCCCTTAAGGCAGGCGAGGTCGACTACCTGTTTGCCGATGGTCTGGGTTTTGCTCTCTGGATAGGGGGAGAGGAGGCTGGCGGGTGCTGCGACTTTTCCGGTGGTCCTTATCTGGAGAGCCGCTTTTTCGGTGAGGGGATCGGCTTTATCACCCGCACCGATGACGATGCTCTGCGCCGGGCCCTGGATTTCGCCCTGCAGCAGCTTTGGAAGGAAGGAAAATACGCGGAGCTTTATCTGCGCTTCTTCCCGATCAGCCCATTCTAGGCGTCCCTTTACCTCGGACCAGACAGGTTTACCGCATTGACCCTAACGGGTCTCGTCCCGCGCATCGTACGGAAAAGTGGCTCCGGTTTTCCGCTCCGGACGATGCGCTCTTCAAAAAGTGGAGCATCGAATGGATCCCAAAAGTGCATTCCACTTTTGGGTTCGATGCTCTAGTGTGCCGCGCTTCTGGAAGCATTTTCCTGCAAGCACTAGGCCCATGTCCCGACCCCTGACCCTCGATCCTGCCCTGATTGAAGCCGCCCAGACCGCCAATGCCTGGCCTTTCGAGGAGGCGCGCAAGCTCGTCGAGCGGCTCAAACGGACGGGAAAGAAAGAGGCTTTGTTCGAGACGGGCTATGGTCCCTCGGGACTGCCGCATATCGGCACCTTTGGTGAGGTGGCCCGCACCAGCATGGTGCGCCATGCCTTCCGGGTACTGACCGGCGATACCATTCCGACCCGCCTCATCGCCTTCTCGGACGACATGGATGGCCTGCGCAAGGTGCCGGACAACATCCCGAACAAGGAACTCGTGGCCTCTGCTCTTGGCATGCCCCTGACCCAGGTGCCAGACCCGTTTGGCACCCATGAGAGCTTTGCGCATCACAACAATGCACGCCTGCGCGAATTCCTCGATGCCTTCGGCTTCGACTACGAATTCATGTCCGCGACCGAGTGCTACAAGGCGGGGCGCTTCGACAAGACTCTGCTCACGGTGCTCGAGCGCTACGATGCCGTGATGGCGATCATGCTGCCCTCGCTGCGCGAGGAGCGTCAGCAATCCTATTCGCCCTTCCTGCCGGTTCATCCGAAGACCGGCATCGTCATGCAGGTGCCGATCGACGAGCGGAAACTCGACGCCGGCACCATCGTCTGGCGCGATCCCGATACCGGCGAGCGCTTTGAGACGCCGGTGACGGGCGGTCATGCCAAGCTGCAATGGAAGCCTGACTGGGCCATGCGCTGGGTGGCGCTCGGCGTCGATTATGAGATGGCCGGCAAGGACCTGATCGACAGCGTGAAGCTCTCGGGTGAGATCGCCAAGGCGCTCGGCGGCCTGCCGCCGGATGGGTTCAACTACGAGCTCTTCCTGGACGATAAGGGCCAGAAGATCTCCAAGTCGAAGGGCAATGGACTGACCATCGACGAGTGGCTGACCTATGGCACGCCGGACAGCCTGCGGCTGTTCATGTTCAACAAGCCGCGTGAGGCCAAGAAGCTCTACTTCGACGTCATCCCGCGGCAGGTGGACGATTATCTGACCTTCCTGGAGAAATATCCGGCGCAGGATGCCAAGGCGCGTTTGATGAATCCGGTCTGGCATCTCCACGCGGGCGAGCCGCCGGCTCCCGAGCTGGTCGCCTCCGGCGGCGCCAACCAGCCTGGCACGACGATTTCCTTCTCCATGCTGCTCAACCTGGTGGCCGTGGCGAATTCCGAGGATCCCAACGTGCTGTGGGGGTTCATCCGCCGCTATGCACCGGGCGTCTCGCCGGAAACCCATCCGCGCCTCGACAGCCTGGTAAAGCGCGCCGGTCGCTATTTCGAGGACTTCGTGAAGCCGCAGAAGGCCTATCGTCTGGCGGACGAGGTCGAGGCGGCTTCTCTACGCCGGCTTGAGGAAGTGCTCGGCTCCTTCGAGACCGGAGAGCGGCCCGCGACCGCGGAGGCGATCCAGGAAGAGATCTACAATGTGGGCCGGGCCGAGCCGCGCTATCAGGATCTCAAGGCCAAGGGCGCGACGCCCGAGCGCCCGGGCGTATCCATCGAGTGGTTCAACACGATCTATCAGGTGCTTCTGGGTGAGCCCCGCGGCCCGCGCTTCGGCTCGTTCGTGGCTCTCTATGGCGTGAAGGAGACGCGTGCGCTGATCGAAAAAGCGCTCAACGGCGATCTGGTGCGCGACCACGAGACATTCTTGAAGGAGCGCGAAGCCGGCCGCGCGGCTTAACCGCGCTTACTGCCGTGCCCACATGATCCGGGCGGCCCAGGAAATCTCTTCCGCCGGGATCACTTGGTCTTCCTGGTCCTTGGCGAGGGACGTCATCTCCAGGGTCTTGGCCGATCGGCGCTTGAGCTCCTTGGCCAGGATCTTCCCATCGGTCGTGCATACGACGATCCGGTCACCCTTGCGGGTGCTGGCGGTCGGCGAGACGATGAGGATGTCGCCGTCACGATAGAGGGGCGTCAGGCCGTCGCCCGTAACCTCGAGGGCGAAGACCTTCTCCTGCCCGAAATCGGGGAACTCGATCTCGTCCCAGCCCGGGCCTTCGCTCGGCATGCCTTCTTCGTTGAAGATCTTGCCGGTTGCTGCTTCTTCCATGCCGATCAGCGGGATCATGGATCGGCGTAAAGAGCCTGAGGGTTCGACGAGGCGGAGGAAATCTTCCAGGGTCGCGCCGGTGGCTTTCAGGATTTTCGAGATGGACTCCGTGGAGGGCCAACGCTCTCTGCCTTCGGGACTCACGCGCTTCGATTTATTGAAGCTGGTCGCGTCGAGACCAGCCTTGCGAGCCAGTCCTGATGCGGTCATGCCATGACGTGATGCCAACGCATCAATAGCAGCCCACACGCGCTCGTGAGATAACATTGGACTAACCTTCGCTAGGAGCGAAATAAATGAAAGCGAACCTATAATTAGGAATTAAGTGTACTCGAAACCTGAGACAACTACCAACAGACTATTGAGACAATATGTCTAATTTGGGTTGCTCCTGATGTGACGCAAGGCTAGCGAAGACTTCATGCACATTATTTATAAAATCTGTCCCGCTTTTCTTTGGCAGGAGGCTGAAAAAGCTGGATCCTTCGAAGGAGCACCCGTCGATATCCAGGATGGGTACATCCATTTTTCAACGGCAAAACAGGTCCGCGAGACGGCCAAGAAGCACTTTTCCGGGCAGGACAATCTGCTGCTGATCGCCATCGATGGCGATTCGCTGGGCCAAGCCCTTCGCTACGAACCCTCCCGCGGCGGTGACCTATTCCCGCATCTCTATGCTCCGCTGTCCCTCTCTGCCGTCCGCTGGGTGAAGCCGCTGCCTCTCGGCGCGGATGGCCAGCACATTTTTCCGGATCTTCCCCGATGATCGGCGCTCTCTTTTCCCTGGCTAAACCTGCTCTCCATGCGCTCGACGCGGAGACCGCGCACCAACTGACGATCCGTGGATTGTCGCTGATGCCCATATCGCCCGCGCCCGCGGACGATGCGCGCCTGTCGGTCAACGTGCTGGAACGGCACTTTCCCAATCCCGTCGGGCTTGCCGCAGGCTTCGACAAGCAATGCGAAGTACCCGACCAGCTTCTCGGTCTCGGTTTCGGCTTCGTCGAACTCGGCGGCGTGGTGCCGAAGCCGCAAGAGGGCAATCCGCGGCCGCGGGTCTTTCGGTTGCCGCAGGATGAGGCCGTGATCAACCGGTTCGGCCTCAACAGCGAGGGGCTCGATGCGGCGCGCCGGCGGCTCGCAAGCCGTCGCGGACGTCCGGGCATCGTCGGCGTCAATATCGGCGCGAACAAGGATTCGACGGATCGCATCGCCGATTATGTTCTGTGTATCGAGCGCCTGTGCGGGTTGGCCGATTTCCTGACGATCAACGTATCCTCGCCCAACACGCCTGGGTTGCGCGACCTGCAGGGCGAGGCGTTTCTCGACGATCTTCTCGCCCGCAGCATGGAGGCGCGCGACAAGGCGGATCAGGGACGAAAGAAAACGATCGTTCTGTTGAAGATCGCGCCCGATATTTCGCTCGATGCGCTCGATGCGATCGTCGCCACCGCCCTCCGGCGCGGCATCGACGGGCTGACCGTTTCCAACACCACCATTGCCCGGCCCGACAGCCTGAAGGAAAAAGCGCTCGCCTCTGAAACGGGTGGCCTGTCAGGCAAGCCTTTGTTCATGCCGTCCACCAGGCTTCTTGCCGAGGCATTCTTGCGCGTCGAGCGCAAGATACCGCTCATCGGTGTCGGCGGCGTCGATTCTGCGCAAACCGCCTGGGCGAAGATTCGGGCAGGAGCGAGCTTGGTGCAGCTCTACTCGGCCATGGTCTACAAGGGCCCCAGTCTCATCGGTGAGATCAAGAGCGGGTTGCTGCATATACTGGCGCACGAAAAGACGTCACTGGTGCAAGCAGTCGGTAGAGATGCATCGGCGATTGCGCAGGGCCGATTCTAAGGATCTCTATGTTCCGGACATGCTGGCGAAGGTCTTCTTCGCCAGCCGCGGATAAAGGATGAACTGACCAAGACCTCGCGCACTCAGGAAGGTCAGGAGGGCGATCCAGAGGGCCGTGTTGCCGAGATTGCCCGCGACCAGAAGAATGGCACCGTAGATCGCAAAGGCGATCACCATGAGATCGCGCATGGATCGGGTCCAGGTTGCTCCTGTGTAGATGCCGTCGAAGGCGAAGGCGGCAGCGCCGACGAATGGCGTCAGAGCCGCGAAAACCAAGTACTCTCGTGCATAGGACCGCACGTCCGGGTTTGTCGACACGAAGTCGATGAAGAGACCGCCGCCGATCAGGAAGATGGCTGAAACGGCAAGACCGAAGCCGAGGCTCCATCCCAGACTCAGTTGAATGGCGCGCCGGAAGCCGCGCTCGTCCCGAGCGCCGATGCTCTGGCCGCACAGGGTCTCGGCGGCGGTGGCGAAGCCGTCGAGGAAGTAGCCGCCGATCAGGAACATGTTGTAGAGCACTGCATTCGCCGCGAGCGTGACATCGCCCGAGCGCGCGCCAAGCGCGCTGAAGGTCGCGAAGGCGAGGATCAGCGCGACGTTGCGGATCATGATGTCCCGGTTCATGGCGAGCGTCTGCAGCATCGCCGCCCGGTTCAGGACCTCATGCCATGTGACGGCGAGCGGATTGGAGCCGAGACGGCGCAGGACCACGATGCCGAGTCCGACGCCCAGCACTTCCGCCAAAGCCGTGCCGATAGCAGCACCGGCGATGCCGAGACCGAAGCCGAGCACCAGCGCCATCGTGAAAATGATATTGGCCACATTGATTGCCACCTGCAGCAGCAAACCGAGATCCGTTCGGCCGCGCCCGAGGGTGGAGCCCAGGATCACGTAATTTGCCAGGGTGAACGGTGCGGCCCAGATGCGGATGAAGAAATAGGTCGAAAGCGCCTCTGTCACCGCCTGGCTCGCGCCTGCCATGGGAAACGCGACTGCGGCAATGGGCCATTGCAGCAGGATCAGCAGGAGGCCGATAACTCCCGCCACCAGGAAAGCGCGAGCGAGCGTCAGGTCGACCTCGTGCCGGTTGCCGGCGCCGGTCGCCTGGGCGGTCAGGCCGGCGGTTGCCATGCGTAAGGAACCGAAGCTCCAGAACACGAAGTCGAAGATCACGGCCCCCAGCGCCACCGCGCCGAGCAGATGCGCCTCGCCGAGCCGCCCGATCACCGTCGCATCGACGAGGCCCAAGAGGGGCGTCGTCACATGCGACAGGGTCATCGGCAGCGCAAGGGCCAGCATGCGACGATGGGAAATGTCCAGCCGCTGAGCGGTCGGGGAGCCGTCCATGATCAGCCTCGAAAGTCTCAGCGCCGGTTGCTGAACAGGCGGGAAATGAGCCAGAGCGGGACGACGATAATCGCTCCGTAGAGGACCCACAGGCCAACCTCCTGTACCGTCTCAAGGCTGAGATCGAGGACGGAGCTGATCCAGTTGAACAGGCCCTCGATCAGCCCGATGGGCGTGATGTCGAGGAAGGCCATGAAGGCGCCGACGAGCAGAGACAGGAAAATCAGCTTCACCAGCACGGAGCCGGGGGAGCCGCCGAGAAAACGGTTCAGGTTGGACATGTCCTCATCTCGTCAGAAAGCTTAACTAGACCTGGGTGTTCGCGTGTGCTTCATCGCAAGGGCCGGCGATGAACGCAACCCAATCCGAGCTTCGCATGATCGATCCAGCCCTTTTCGACCCCTCCGCCATCAGCGATGAGATCCGTGCCCAGAACGCCGAGATCGTGGCAAAGCTCGCCGCTCTGCCAGACCCGATGTCGGTGCCTCCGGCGCTCGTGCGGGAGCGGCGGCGCCAGGGGCTGGGGCCTTTTCCCCTGATGCCGGTGAGCGGCAAAGCCCGGACGATCACCGTCGATGCCCCGGCCGGTCCGATTCCTCTGCGCATCATCGTCCCGGACGACCCGCGCGGCGTCTATTTCCACATCCATGGCGGCGGCTGGACCTGGGGCACGGCGGACGAGCAGGATCCCTGGCTCGACCGCCTGGCGGAGCGCTGCGGGCTGGCGGTCGTGTCCGTCGAATACCGCCTTGCACCTGAGAATCCCTATCCGGCCGCGCCCGACGATTGCGAGGCGGCGGCCCTCTGGGTCATTCGCGAGATGGAGAGCCGGTTCGGCACCTCGCGCCTGTTCATCGGGGGCGAGTCGGCGGGCGCCCACCTCTCGGCGGTGACGATCCTGCGCCTGCGGGACAGGCATGGCCTGAAGTCGTTCCGAGGTGCTAACCTGTTCGCCGGTTGTTATGATTTATCTTTGACGCCGAGCGTCCGGCATTGGGGCACCGAGCGGCTGATCCTCAACACGAATGACGTGAAGGTCTTCGCCGACCATTTCTGCGGTCATGTCCCCGACCGTCGCGATCCCGACATCTCGCCCCTTTATGCTGATCTGAAAGGCCTGCCGCCGGCCCTGTTTTCGGTGGGCACCAAGGATATGCTTCTCGACGACACGCTCTTCATGGCGTCGCGCTGGGTGGAGGCCGGCAACAAGGCCGATCTCGCCATCTGGCCGGGCGGCTGCCACGTGTTCATCCGCTTCGACAGCGCCATGAGCGAACAGGCGCTGTCGCGGATCGACGGATTTATCGAGAAGCTTTAGTCGGCCCCGGCCGGGGAGGGGCGCTGGGTTACGCCGATCTTCGACGCCGCGATGACCGCCTGGGTGCGGCTGTCGACGCCGAGCTTGTCGAGGATGGCCGAGACGTGAGCCTTCACGGTGGCTTCCGAGACGCCGAGCTCGTAGGCGATCTGCTTGTTGAGCAGGCCCTCGGACAGCATGGTCAGGACGCGCACCTGCTGTGGAGTCAGGGTCCCGAGGCGGCGCACGAGATCGGCCGTCTCCGCATCCTCGGCGGCGGAGAGGTCCACATCCGGCGGGGTCCAGGTATCGCCGGCCAAAACTGCCTGGATGGCGCCGCCGATGCTGTCGGTGTCGATGGATTTCGGGATGAAGCCGGAGGCGCCGAAATCCATGGCCCGGCGGATCACGGTGGGCTCTTCCGTGGCGGACACGATCACGACGGGCAGTTCGGGATATTGGGCTCGAAGTGACATCAGGCCGGAAAAGCCCTGAACGCCCGGCATCGTCAGGTCGAGCAGGATCAGGTCGACGTCACGTTCCTGAGTCAGCGTGGCGTTCAAGTCATCCATGCCGCTCGCCTCGACCACCCGGGCCTGCGGCATGGTGGAGGCGACGGCCTGCCTTAATGCTCCGCGAAACAACGGATGGTCATCGGCAATGATGATCGTGGTGGTTTGACTTTGCACGTGTGCCTTCTCCCACGAGACGCTTGCTTGAGCCTTAGCCGCATCCCCGATGAAATAGCAAGGCGGCAATCGAAGACCTTGGCTATTCTAGGGGAAAGTACGGAGGCGTCACATCCCATCATGTGGATTACGCCCCGATCAGGTGAAAAATAAGGTCCCGCCGATGAGGCCGATCCCGGTGCTCCGCCAAGTATATTCCCTGCCAGGTTCCGAGGGCCATCCGGTTCTCCACAACCGGAATGCTCAAGGAAACACCCGAGAGCACGGTCCGGATATGGACCGGCATGTCGTCCGCCCCTTCCGCCGAGTGGACATAGCCCGCGTTCCGGGGCGCCAGGCGGTCGAAGGCGGTCAGCAGATCCCGGCGGACATCCGGATCGGCATTCTCCTGGATCAGGAGCGAGGCCGAGGTGTGGCGACAGAAGATGGTCAGCAGGCCGTGCCGGATGCCGGTGCCGGAGACCCAATGCGCCACCGCATCCGTGATCTCGGTCAAGCCCTGACCCCGCGTGTCGACACTCAGTCGGCCGTTGGCCTGCCGTGTCACCTCGCCTGCGGAGAGAGTTTCGATCCTCATCCCTTCTGCCTCTTCGCTTCCTTGTCCTGCAGCGGATAGACCTCCTCCTCGCCCCGCTCCAGGATCTTCTCCAGGGTCTCGATCCGGTCCGCTTCCGCTGCGGGCTTGTCCCAGCGGATGCGGTTGATGCGGGGGAAGCGCATGGCGACGCCGGATTTGTGCCGGGTCGAGCGCTGCAGCCCCTCGAAGGCCACCTCCAGCACGAGGCCCCGGTCCTTGCCGTATTCCACCTCCCGCACTGGGCCGAAGCGGTTGACCGTGTGATTGCGGACATAGCGGTCGAGCTTGAGCAGCTCTTCGTCGGTGAAGCCATGATAGGCCTTGCCGACCGGCACCAGCTCCTCGCCGCCGGGGCCGTTGCGCCAGACGCCGAAGGTGTAGTCGGAATAGTAGGACGAGCGCTTCCCGTGGCCGCGCTGGCCGTACATCATCACGGCGTCGACGAGATAAGGGTCACGCTTCCACTTGTACCAGTAGCCCTTGGGGCGGCCAGGGAGGTAGGGGCTGTTCGCCCGCTTCACCATGCAGCCCTCGATGGCATCCGCATCGGGGCCGGCGCCGACGGAGGCCGGGTCGGCGCGGGCGGCGGCGAGATCGTCCCAGGACGAGAAGGGCACCATGGGCGAGAGGTCGATGCGCGGGTCGTCGATGCGGGCGACGAGAGCCTCCAGGCGCTGGCGCCGCTCGGCGAAGGGGAGGGCGCGCAGATCCTCCTCACCCTCGAACAGGATGTCGTAGACCCTTAAGTGAGCCGGAAACTCGGCGATGAGCTTCGGCGTCACAGCCTTCCGGTTCAGGCGCTGCTGAAGCACGTTGAAGCTCTGAACCCGGCCCTCGCGGACGATCAGCAATTCGCCGTCGATGGCGCCCTCGAAATTCAGCGCTTCGACCAGATCGGGAAAGGCGCGGGACACGTCCTCGCCGGTGCGGGAATAGATCCGCCGCACCGGGCGCCCGTCGCTGCCGTGGCCGCAAGCCGCCTGAAGGCGGATGCCGTCCCATTTCCATTCCGCCTGGAACTCGCCGGCATCGAGCTTTCCAAAATCCTCATCCTCCAGCGGGTGCGAGAGCATGGGCGGGCGAAAGGGGGCGGGATTGCCGGATTCGGGCTTCGGCCCCTTGCCTTCGACCCAGGCGAAAAGGTCTTCGTAAGGCGCTTCCAACCCATGCCAGATCAGCTCGACCTCATCGGGCTCGACCTGCCCAAGCTGAGCGACCGCCGTCTTGGCAAGCCGCGCTGAGACGCCGACGCGCAGTTCCCGCGTGATGAGCTTGATCAGCGCCCAGCGTCCGGTCTCGTCCAGCGCGTCCATCCACACAGCAACCCGCGCGGGCAGGTCGCTCTTGCCCGTGGTGGCGAGAGTCTCGATGACCTCGGTGAGGGTCGGGACATGAGGCGGCGGGTTGTTGTGACCGATGGCCGGAATGTCCGAGGTAGGAACCACACTCTCATGCCCCGGCGAAGGCCAGATCAGGGCCACGGTTTCGGCCAGATCGCCCACGTAGTGATAGGACATCCGGAACAGCTCCGGGTCCGTCCGTTCCTCGACGAGCCCGCGGATCAGGCCGGGCTTGGCCTCCTTGAACATGAGCGCCCCGGTCATGGCGGCGAGCGCATAGCCGCGATCCGGATCCGGGGTATGGCGGAAATAATCGGTCAGCAGCCGCAGCTTCGCGTTGCGGCGCGACTCGTAACCGAGACGGTCGAGGAGGGCGGCGAAGCGGTTCATGCGGCGCTCCCCTCGGCTGCGGTGGCTTGCGGTTCCTCCGCCTCCTCGTCGCCGTAGCCCAGCATGTGCAGAGGTCGCGCCCTGATGCCGTGGGTCGTGCACCAATGGACCAGCGCGTCCTCCTGGCCGTGGGTGACCCAGACCTCGCCGGCACCGGTCTCCCGGATCGTGCGGCAGAGGTCGTCCCAATCGGAATGGTCGGAGATCACGAGGGGCAGTTCGACACCTTTCTGCCGGGCGCGAGCCCGCACCCGCATCCAGCCGGAGGCAAAGCAGGTGACCGGATCGGGGAAGCGGCGGGACCACAGGTCCTGGATCGAGGAGGGTGGGCAGATCACGATGGCGCCGGCGAGCTTCGAGCGCTCGGCCGCCACGACCTTCGGTGTTTCGCCCAAGGGGATGCCTTCCGACTTGTAGAGTTCAGTCAGGCGCTCCATGGCTCCGTGGAGATAGATCGGCTTGTCGTAGCCCTCCTCGCGCAGCAGCGCCATGACGCGCTGCGCCTTGCCGAGCGCATAGGCGCCGACGATATGGGCGCGCTCGGGAAACAATTCGACGGAATCGAGGAGCTTGCGCACTTCCAGGCGCGTGTCCGGATGGCGGAAGACCGGCAGGCCGAAGGTCGCCTCGGTGATGAAGACGTCGCAGGGCACGACCTCATAAGGAAGGCAGGTCGGATCCTCCGCGCGCTTGTAGTCGCCCGACACCACGACCCGCGTGCCGCCGACCTCGATGGCAATTTGCGCCGAGCCCAGCACGTGGCCCGCGGGCGTGAAGCGCACGGTCACGTCGCCGATGCGGATGCTTTCGCGCAAAGGCGCCTCTTGGCGAGAGCCCGCAAAATCCTCCCCATAGCGCACAGCCATGATGAGCAGGGTCTCCCGCGTCGCGAGCACCGAGCGATGTCCCGAGCGGGCATGATCCGAATGCCCGTGGGTGATCAGCGCCCGCTTCACGGGCCGGACCGGATCGATGTGGAAGTCGCCGAGGGGGCAATAGAGCCCTTGCGGGGTCTGGGTGAGGATGTCGGTGGAACGCAGCGCCATGGTTGGGGATATAGGGTCCGGTCGGTCGATGTCAGATTGGAAGTGTGCTGTCCTTGATCAGGTTCCCGAGCGTCATCCCGGATCGGCTGCACGGTCCGGAATCGTTGGACGAGCGCAGCGCTGGAACTCCTCCCCACAAGGGGAGGGAAATAGGCGCTTTATCCTGCATGCGATCCCGGATCTCCGCTGCGCTTCGTCCGGGATGACGTTTCTCGATGAGGGCTCTCCTGGCGTCATCCCCGTCCCCGGACTTGATCCGGGGATCAGTCCCGGGGATCCCCGTCTGCTTCGGCTCTTGGATAAAGACGTAGATGGCCAGATCACATCCGGCCATGACGGGCGCGGGTGTCAAAGAGCCAGCAGTCTGGGGCCCGCAGCTTGCGCTGCGAGCCTGAGGGTTGATCGAGGGTGGCGCGACGGGCAGCCCGGCTCGATGTCTGATGGTGAAGGGAAGAGCCGAACTGTCTCTTCGCGCACGGCTTGTTGAGGCGGACAGGCGAGGCCGGCTCAGTCAACCGCCGCAGGCGGTGACCGTCTGCGCGACGGCGGCCTGCGATCGATCCCGACCACCGACCCACATCCTGGGCCTCCCGTCACCCGCACCTGCGTTCAGTGCGTGCACGGGACCGTGCCTGCTCCCACACTGCGACGCCTCGCGAGCGCGCCCCTCGCCAGGAGCAGATCTGAGGCAATGATATAGCCGAGATTGGGAA
The DNA here is from genome assembly GCF_055792825.1 of Microvirga sp. GN3. Taxonomy (NCBI): domain Bacteria; kingdom Pseudomonadati; phylum Pseudomonadota; class Alphaproteobacteria; order Hyphomicrobiales; family Methylobacteriaceae; genus Microvirga; species Microvirga sp. GN3. The sequence continues at coordinate 56,789 of NZ_JBVVAK010000023.1, read as the reverse complement.
TGATGTCAAGAACAAAGAGGGAACATTGCACTCGCCTTCATCGCGTCATGGCCGGCCTCGTGCCGGCCATCCGATCGGAGAGGCGCTGTGCTCCACCGCATCGGGATCACCGGCACGAGGCCGGTGATGACGTGGGAGGGTGAGCGTATTGGTTCTCAAGGCGTGGATCCCCGGAACAAATCCGGGGATGACGACGGAGAGGCGGACGAAGGGACGCCAAAGGCTCACCATTGACAGCCCTTCCTCTCTCCCGCATCCAAACGTCATGCCGCAGACCACGACCGTTCGATCCACCGGCGATTTTCGCGCCGATCGCCGCTACGAATATGCCCGCGCCGCCTTCGACGAGGGTGATTTCGAGGCCGCCGCCGATCTGGCGCGGCAGGTGATCGAGCTTGCTCCGGATTTCGCGCCTGCTCAGGCCATGTTGGGGCGCTCGGCGGCCGAACTGGGGTTGCGGGATGAGGCGGTGAACGCGCTCCGTCAGGCCCTCGCGCTCGAGCCCGAGGACGCGCTGGGCGTGCGCCTCGATCTTGCGAAGCTCGGCGCGCTCGCGCCCGACGAGGCGATCACCGACGGCTATGTGCGAGCGCTGTTCGACGATTACGCGCCGAAATTCGACCGGCACCTGACCAAGAGCCTCGCCTATCGCGGTCCGGAGTTGATCGCCGATGCGCTGCGGCGCGCCTGCTCCAAGCGGATCCGGGATTATCGCTTCGCGCTGACGCTCGATCTCGGCTGCGGCACCGGGCTGATGGCGCAGGAACTCGCAGGATTCTGTGACTCCATCGAGGGTGTCGATCTCTCCCCGCGCATGCTGGAGAAGGCGGAGAAAACGAAGCTCTACGATGCCCTTCACGAAGGCGAACTCGGTGCGTTCTTAAGCGGACACCGGACGAGCGAGGCCGATCTCGTGGTGGCGGCCGACGTGTTCGTCTACATGGCGGCGCTCGATGCGGCCTTCCGCGAGGCGCATCGGGTATTGAAGCGCGAAGGACTCTTCGCCTTTACCGTCCAGGCTCACGAGGGCGAGGGTTTCGTCCTCGGCGAGGATGCGCGTTACGCCCATAGTGAGCTCTATCTGCGCAGGCTCGCGGACGACACCGGCTTTGCGACGGCGATCGTCGAGCGCGTCTCGACCCGGGAGGATCGCGGTGTACCGGTTCCCGGGCTTCTCGTGGTGCTGCAGCGCTGATCAGTACTGAGACGGCGTCGAGGGGTGCGGCGCGCTCTCGTAGCAGCCTGCCACCGATTGATCGAAATCGATCACAGAGCCGGTCATCATGCCGGATTCCGAACTGCACAGGAACGCGACGGCACGGGCCACTTCGCGCGGCTCCAACAGGCGGCCGAAGGGCTGATTCTTCACGGCGTTTTCGAGCCAGCCGTCCTGGGCCGCGTGGTAGGTCTTCATGATCCGGTCCTCGCCCGGCGTGTTCATCCAGCCGATGTTGAGCGCGTTCACGCGGATACGCCAGGGCATAAGGCTGAAGGCGGCGTTCTTGGTCAGCGTCGCGAGCGCGCCTTTCGAACCGCTATAGGCGGTGATGAAGGGCTGGCCGCCATGGGCCGACATGGACAGGATATTGACCATCGCTCCTTGAATCTTCTCGCGCCGCATGATCTTGGCGGCTTCCTGCATCAGGAAGAACGGCGCGCGGACGTTGACCGCGAACATGCGGTCGAACAGCTCCGGGCTGGTGTCGAAGATCGTGCCGCGATCGGTGATACCGGCGGCGTTCACCAGCGCGTCGATGCGCCCGAACACGTTGTCCGCCCGCGCGGTCACCTGGCGCACTTCCTCGACGCTTTCGAGATCGGCCTGGACGAATTCCGTGTGGCAGCCCTGTTCGGAAATCTCACGCGCCACCGCATGCCCACGCTCCGCGTTGCGGCCGCAGATCACGAGGCCCTTGGCACCACGCTCGGCGAAGGTGCGGGCGATGGCCTCGCCTAATCCTTGTGTGCCCCCGGTGACAACCGCGATGGCATTCTGGAATTGGAAATCGTCGGGCATGGCGTTGGCCTTTTCATTCTCGTTGTTGGCGTTAAGCCGAACTGAAATGATCTTGAGGGAGATGGCAAGGGGTTTAGGCCCCGGCACTCACACCTTAAGCTCCTTCACCATTTCCCAGCATGCGACCGAAACGGGCCCGCTCCAGGTCTCCGCAGCTTCGACGATATCGGCCGTATAGCGCCAGCCACAGCGTTCGTAGAAGGCGCGGGCATCGCGATTGCCGACGAGGCAAAGGAGACGAGCCCGGTCGAAGCCGCTCGCCCAGATTGCATGTTCGCTCGCCTGAAGCAGGGCACGGCCGAGGCCAAGCTTTCGCCCGTCCGGAGCGATGTAGAGTTGGCCGAGCGTGTTTCCCGCCCAGGCGGCGAAGCCCAGAAGCCGGTCTTCGGAATAGGCGGCGAGCGGCGGTACGGGAAAGTTTTTCACCCGCTCGATGAAGAAGGTTTCGTCGCGAAAGGCTGCCACGCTCGGTGGCTGCAGCGGAGCCTGCGTCTCGTGCCAGACCGCATGGTAGAGCCTGCCGATCTCTTCCAGTTCATTGTGCCCGGCCGCGCGAAGTCCGTCGCCCATGGCTGTCCCTCCGGCACCCCAGTAAACGTAATGCTGTATCGGGCGTCAAGGAAGTCTCTGGCGAAAGTATCGGCGGCCCTTATGTTGAGGACACATGTTGCAAGCCTCCGCCTCCCTTCTCCCCAAATCCTTCCGTGACTGGTTCAAGCGCCGTGGCTGGGAGCCGCGGGAGCACCAGCTCGAACTCCTCGCCAAGGCGCGGCAGGGTCGCTCGGTGCTGCTCGTGGCGCCGACGGGTGCAGGCAAGACGCTTGCCGGCTTCCTGCCGAGCCTGGTGGAACTGGCGGAGCGGGGGCCGAGCCGGGGCACGGCCAAGGACAGGCGAGGGATTCACACCCTCTACATCTCGCCGCTCAAGGCCCTTGCCACCGATATCGCCCGCAATCTTGAGACGCCGGTGCAGGAGATGGCGCTTCCCGTGCGCATCGAGACGCGCACCGGCGACACGCCCTCGCACAAGCGCGCCCGGCAGATCGAGCGGCCGCCCGACATTCTTCTCACCACGCCGGAGCAGCTGGCGCTGCTTCTCGCCCATGCGGAGGCGCGGGAGTTCTTCAAGGACCTGCGGCGCGTGGTGCTGGACGAGCTGCATTCCCTCGTCACCTCGAAGCGCGGTGATCTGCTGTCGCTTGGCCTCGCGCGGCTTCTGACCATCGCCCCGCAGGCGACCGCGGTGGGGCTATCGGCGACCGTGCGCGAGCCGGATGACTTGAGACGGTATCTGGTGGGGCGGCGTGACGCGGATTCCCTCCCCCCGTGTGGGGGAGAGGGTAGGCCAGCGCCTGACTCGGAGCCTGTCCCACCCGGCCGCACTACCCCCCTCCCTAGCCCCTCCCTACAAGGGGGGAGGGAAGTGGCGGCCCTCGCCGATCTCGTCGTGGTTCATGGCGGCGCGCAGCCCGATATCCAGATGCTGGAGATCGACGAGCGCCTGCCGCTGGCGGGCCACACGGCCTCGCTGTCGATGCCGGCGATCTACGATCTCATCCACACGCACAAGACGACGCTTGTTTTCGTCAACACACGGCTGCAGGCGGAATACACGTTTCAGGAACTCTGGAAGCTCAACGACGATAACCTCGCCATCGCGCTCCATCACGGCTCGCTCGACGTATCGCAGCGCCGCCGCGTCGAAGAGGCCATGGCGGCGGGAAAACTGAAGGCGGTGGTGTGCACCGCGACGCTCGATCTCGGCATCGATTGGGGCGATGTGGATCTCGTGGTGAATGTGGGTGCGCCGAAAGGAGCTTCCCGCATCATGCAGCGCATCGGCCGCTCGAACCACCGCATGGACGAGCCCTCGGAGGCCTATCTCGTGCCAGCGAACCGCTTCGAGATTCTCGAATGCCGCGCGGCGCTGGACGCGGTGCACGAGGCGGCGCAGGATACGCCGGATGCGCGCATCGGCGCACTCGACGTGCTCTGCCAGCACATCCTCGGCATGGCCTGCGCCGAGCCGTTCAAGCTCGATGAATTGTATGAAGAGGTGCGCTCTGCAGCACCCTATGCCGATCTGACGTGGGAGGATTTCGAGGCCTGTGTCGCCTTCGTCGCCACCGGTGGCTATGCGCTTCGTGCCTACGAACGCTTTGCCAAGATCGTGAAGGGCAAGGATGATCTGTGGCGCGTGCGCGATGCGAAGATCGCACAGCAATACCGGTTGAATGTCGGCACCATCGTCGAATCCACCATGATCAAGGTGCGGCTCGGCAAGACAGCGCGCTCGCGTCCGGGTACCGTGCTGCCGCGCGGACGCATCCTTGGTGAGATCGAGGAGTATTTCGCCGAGACACTGACGCCCGGCGACACGTTTCTGTTTGCCGGCGAGGTGTTGCGCTTCGAAGGCATTTCCGAGGACGAAGTGCTGGTCACGCGCGCAGGCTCCGGCACCGATCCGATGATCCCGTCCTACGAGGGCGGCAAGTTTCCGCTTTCCACCTTCCTCGCCGCGCGGGTGCGCCAGATCCTGGCGGATCCGTTCGAGTGGGACCGTCTGCCGCCGCAGATGACCGAATGGCTGCTGCAGCAGCGGCGGCGTTCCATCCTGCCGGGGCCGCGCGATCTTCTGGTCGAGACCTTTCCGCGGGGCAATCGCTTCTACATGACCTGCTTTCCCTTCGAGGGCAGGTTGGCACACCAGACCCTCGGCATGCTGCTGACCCGACGCCTGGAGCGGGCGAAGCTGAAGCCTCTCGGGTTTGTCGCCAACGATTACGGCATCGCCGTCTATGGCACGGGCGATATAGCGGCGCGGGCTGCACGCGATCCGACCTTCCTGGACGACCTTTTCTCCGAGGACATGCTCGGAGATGATCTCGAGGATTGGCTCGCCGAATCCGCCCTGATGAAGCGCACCTTTCGCCAATGCGCCGTGATCGCGGGGCTCATCGAGCGCCGGTTTCCGGGGGAGAAGAAGACCGGCCGTCAGGTCACGATCTCCACTGATCTCGTCTACGACGTGCTGCGCAAGCACGAGCCCGACCACGTGCTCCTGCGGGCCGCCCGGGCGGATGCGGCAACGGGACTCCTCGACGTGAGGCGCCTCGGCATGATGCTAGAGCGCATCCGGGGGCGAATCATCCACAAGCCGCTCGACCGGGTATCTCCCTTAAGCGTGTCCGTCATGCTGGAGATCGGCCGCGAGCGCGTCTATAGCGACAACGCGGACGAGATTCTGGCCGAGGCGGAAGCGGCTCTTCTCGACGAGGCTTTGGCGTGACGGCTTTGGTTAAGAACAAACAGACAACACACGAGATCGAGCTTTCCGGGCAGCTGGCGCTTCTCGACCTGACGGGTGCGATGTATCTGCCCGCGCACGACACATTGCTTGTGGCCGATCTCCATTTCGAGAAGGGATCGTCCTTCGCCCGGCGTGGCATGATGCTGCCGCCCTACGATACCCGCGAGACCCTGATCGCCCTTTCCGATGCAGTGTTCCGCTTCAACCCGAAGACCGTCATCGCGCTCGGCGACAGCTTTCACGATATCGGCGGGCCGGATCGGCTCGGGACTGAGGAGCGCACCACTCTGACCGATGTGCAGAAGGGGCGCGAGTGGATCTGGGTCACGGGCAACCACGACCGTATCCTGCCGGAGAGCATCGGCGGTCAGGTGATCGAGGAGATGGCGCTCGGATCGCTCACCCTGCGCCATGAGCCCATGGCGGGAGAGCAGGCCGAGATCGCGGGTCATCTGCACCCGGTCGGCAAGGTGGTGATGCGCGGACGCGCCACGCGGCGGCGCTGCTTCCTCACCGATGGCAAGCGCTGCGTCATGCCGGCGCTCGGCGCCTATGCCGGCGGTCTGAACGCCTGCGATGCCGCCTTCAAGCCGCTCTTCCCGAAGGGCTTCACGGCGCATCTCATCGGCACCGAGCGAATCTTCGCCATCGCCCGGGCGATGCTCTGTAGGGATTGAGGCTCAGACCTTGCCACTGTCATTCCGGGGCGCCAAAGGCGAGCCCGGAATCCATATCCGCTGACAGTGCAGAATTAGATACGGCGCTGCTCGCCCTTCCCTGACACGTCGTGTTTATGGATTCCGGGCTCCGCTGCGCGGCCCCGGAATGACAGTCGACTGAAAGCGCGTCTCGCCTAATCCCGCCGGAAGATCGTGTTGGCGAGCCATCCGGAGAAGAGGGCGATCACGGCCGTTGCGAGACCGTAGGCCAGGGACCAGTCGCGGGCGATGACGCCGATCTGTTCCTCGAAGCCGGTCTTGACCAATTCGAAATGGGTTTGCGTGCGGGCCAGGATCACGGTGTCGGCAAAGAGCGTGACATCCACATCGTAATTGCCCGGCGGGGCGGTGGCCGGCAAGGCGACGCTCGCGCGAAAGATCTCGGGCGTCAGGAAGGTCACCCCGCGCTCGTCCTGGAGGTAGAGGCCTTCCTCGGCTTTGAGCCGATAAAGCGCATCCCGGAAAGGCTGGTCTGCGCCGTCGCGATGGCTCGTGAAATCGGCGGAATTGATGATGGCGTTCAGGCCGATCTTCTGGCGCCGGCGCAGCTGGTCGCTCGTGATCTCATCGATGGGCCGGGAGCTGAGGACGTTCAGATAGGCCGGTGCCGCCGGAAACTTCTGCTGAGACTGATTGATCCAGACCGGACCGAGGCGCTCCCTCTCGCGCACGGTCAGAAACTGGCGCGGGCCGCGAACGGTGACGACGATGTCGTAGCCCGTGGCGCGGGCGATCGTCTGCGCATCCCGCTCGATGGCGCCGAACACGGCGATCTGCGTGCCGGTATAGTTCGAATTGATCAGAACCCGGTGGTTCGACAGCGAGGTGATTAGGGTTTCCGCGCGCGCGGACACCATCATGCCGAGAAGGATCAGGAGGGCACTGATGATCCTCACGTGCGCGTCTCCTGCGTCGTGATGGAGAAGGGTTCCTTCGGCTCCAGCACGAGTTCGAGCCCAAAGCGCAGGCCCACCGCCAGCAGCAGGATCGCGAGCAGGAAACGGAACAGCTCGGCCCGCAGGTGGCGCCCCATCCGCGCGCCGAACTGAGCGCCGAACACACCGCCGACGATGAGCAGGATCGCCAGCACCATATCGACCGCCTGGTTCGTCACCGCATGCAGAATGAGGGCGACGAGGGTGGTGCAGACGATCTGGAACTGCGAGGTGCCCACGACCACGTTGGTCGGCACCCGGAAGATGTAGAGCAAAGTCGGCACCACGATGAAGCCGCCGCCGATGCCGAGCAGCGCGCCGGCAAAGCCGATGAACAGCGACAGCCCGATGATCGGGATGATGCTGACATAGAGCTTGGAGCGGTAGAAGCGCATGCGCAGAGGCCAGCCGAGATAGGGCGCGTGCTCGCCGGCCCGCCGCCGCAGGCGCACGGCGCCGCCCTTCCGCCGGCTCCAGAATTCCCGGATGCTCTCCTTCAGCATCAGGCTGCCCACGATGGTGAAGAGCGTCACGTAGGAGATGACGATGACGAGATCGAGCTGGCCGGCCCGCCGCGCGGCCGCGAAGAACCAGACGCCGAGCGCCGAGCCGATAAAACCTCCGGCCACCAAGATGGCGCCGAGCTTATGGTCGAGGGCGTTGCGGCGAAGCGCCCCGAGCACGCTGGTGGTGGAGGAGGCGACGATCTGGGCCGACTGAGTCGCCACCGCGACGGCCGGGGGAATGCCGAGGAAGATCAGGAGCGGGGTCATGAGAAAGCCGCCGCCGATGCCGAACAGTCCGGATATGAAGCCTACCGCCGCACCCATCCCCAGAATGAGAAGAACGCTCACAGGCATCTCAGCGATCGGCAAATAGATTTGCAACCCGGTTCCCCCAATGGCCGGTGCAGCCACGTTGTTGTTACAGCATCATGCAGGCGGTGTAACGGTCATGTTCTGAACGGAAGATGACAATGCCTGCGCGATTTCAACTCCGGTCGCCCGATGTTCGATCCAGAGCGGCTGTCCCGCCTTGAGCGGTCATCGGCGGCTTGTTGGCAATGGGGTCGACAGCCCTCGGGCGCCAGAGTTCGAGAGCGGCCTTGGCGGCCTTCAGCTCGGCCGGGCCCAGCCGTCCGGCCAGGTCGTCGCGCTTCTGGGCAGCCTCCGCGTCTCCCTGGCTCGCCGCGAGGGAGAACCACTGGAAGGCCTTGGCCCGGTCGGGCTTCGCTCCGATGCCACGGGCGAGAAGGATGCCCATGTTGAACTGGCTTTCGCGGAAGCCGGCTTCGGCGGCCTCGTCGAACCAGCGCATGGCCGCGGCGTAATCCGGCTTCCCGCTCTTGCCGGAGGCGAGGAGGGTGGCGAGGTTGTGCATGGCACGAATGTTGCCGCCCAGAGCCGCACGCTCGTACCAGAACGTGGCCTGCTTGAGATCCAGCGGAACGCCGTCTCCCTTTTCGTGCATCAGGGCGAGCCGTTCCTGGGCCGGAGGGAAACCGGCCTGGGAGGCGCGCTCGAACAGACGTGCCGCGGCGTTCACGTCCTTTGTCATGCCGTGTCCCTCGGCAGCCCGGGATGCGATCTCGTAGAGCGCCATCGCGTCGCCGGAGAGAGCCGCGTGCTGCAGCGATGCCGGGGTATCCGTCGGGATGCCGTCGATGGTCGCGGGATCGACGAGAAATTGCCCGGTCGCCAGCGGATCGGCCGCGATGGATCCCGTAGCGAAACTGGACGATTGGAAGATGTTCTTCTCGTCGGTCAGAGAAGCGTTGCTGGCCTCTTCGCCGGGCTTCGCCGGTTCCTGTCGCGCGCTGGCAGGCAGCGGAGGCAGATCATGCGGGTTCCGCGCGATGGATAGGATCTGGTAGGTGCCGGCGGTCAGGATCAGGAATGCGAGCCCGAGGAGGAGAGGGCGGCGCCGGCTGTCGAGGCTCCGGCGCAGGCGCTCGAACAGGGACGAGGCAGGCGATATAGGCTCTTCAGCCTCCAGCAGCTCGGCTTCGTCCGCAGATTCCGCCTCCGTCAGAGGCGTCGGGGATGCCGATGGCGCCGGGTCCAGTGCCGCACTCTGTGCCGCCCTTCTGGCCGCGGCGATGAAGCTGGCACGCATGGTGCCGAGGCCGGATTCCGGAGCCGTTTCAACGACCGAGACCTTCGGTGCTTCGTGAGAGGCCGTGTCTGAAGCAAGGGGCGCGACCTCTTCGATCTGCGACAGGGTGGCGGCATGAAGTCTGCGCACAGCCGCTTCGAGACGGTCCGCCGGGGGCAACGGATCGGCCGGCAGCAGCGGAACAGCGTTGCTCGTGCCGGTGATGGACGACGTGCTTTCCTTCGGCAGGCGGACCGCGAGCGACTCCAGAGCGTCATGAACGGCCCGCAGGGTTTCCTGCGTTTTCTTGTCGGACCGGCTATGCATCGCCTTCAGTTCGACAACGCCATGCTTGAGAGCGTCGAGATCTCCCGAATCCGGCAGGGAGGGACGGATATCGTTCAGCGCGGTCCGGGCGGCGCGTTCGGCAATGCCGATGACCTCATCCCGAAGGTTCTTGAGATGCCCGGTCGCCTCGGTGAGAGCCGTATGCAGAGCTTCTCCGGGCATCTGCTCGAAATGCCTGGTCAGGGCCATGACCTGCCGCTCGAGGGCATCGAAGCCTGCCGGTTGAGGCGGCGTGCGTTCGAGTTTCTCGTCGATGGAGCGCAGCATCTGCGCCATGCTGGAGGTGTCGGACTGCCGGCCGAGCTCGCGCAGCTCCTGCTCGATGCGGTCGAACCGCTGCATCAGGGGCTCATGGGAGGATGCTTCCCGCTCTGCGACGGCCTCGATCCGCGAGGACAGGCGCTCGATGGTGCCGGTCAATGCCTCGCCGCCCTCAGTGCGGCTTTCCGACAGGCTCGCCATACGCTCGGTCAGGAGCGCGAGCTGTTCGCCGATCGGGGTGAGATCGGCCGGGGTCGGTTCGGGGCGGCGGGCGAGGAGCTCGATGCGTCGGCTTAAGGTCTCCAGCTGCTCGGGAATCTTGCTCGTTTCCTGCGCCGTGGCGGAGACGTAGAGGGCCGAGCAGGCATCATCGAGGGAGGTCTTCAAGGCAGTGAAGTCGCTCTTGCTCACCTGATGCAGGCGAAGCTCCGAGACCTGGCGACCGAGGATCTCGATGTCGTCGGAGAGCCGGGCGATCTGCTGCGGCTCGGCCCGGTGTGCCAGATCCTGGCGCATGTCGACGATCTGGCTGCTGAGGAAATCGACGACGGAGCGGTCGATCCCGGTCTTGGCCACCGCGTCGATCTTATGCTTGATGAGATCGATCTCATGGCCGATGCGCCGGTACAGGTCTTCGCCCACCTCTCCCGAAAGAGATTGAATCTGTTCGTAGAGAACGGTGATGGAGCCTGCGAGGGTGCGCAGATCCTTGGTCGTCGGTCCGTGTTCGAGATCCTTGGCGATCGAGCCGAGAGAGGCATCGAGGGCTGCGATCTCCTCTCGGGTTGCCAGGCCTTCGATGCCGGAGCGAAGGCCCTCGATCTCGGTGCGGATCGTTTCCACGGCCGGTGCAAGTCCTGGAGCCGGCTGTTCCAGATGGGTGGCGAGACGCGACATGTCGGCCCGCAGGCCGACGAGCGTTTCGGAAACGGGGGCGAGCGCCTTGAGCGCCTCCTCCATCGGAAATTCGATGCGCGGCGGAGCGGCCCGTTCCGAGGCGACCTGGCGCTCCACCGTGTCGAGGCGTTCCTTCAGGGACGACAGGGCCTGAGACAGCACCACGGCGATCCGGTCCTGCTGGTCCGCCGAGCCGCGCGCCGCGTCGTTCAATCGGATTTCGGCCTGCTCGATCCAGCTCGCCATGGATTCGAGCGCAACCGCTGTGCGGGAGGACTGGTCCTGCGCTTGGCGTTCGCTCTCGGCCGCTATGGCGGCCATGAGGGCGTCATAATCCCGCCTCTGTTGCGGACGGGGCGCGGAAGACATCCGGGCGATCAGGCTGTCGAGATCGCTGCCGGTCTTCCGGCGCGGGGGCGTTGGTCTCTCCTGCGTCTCGTCGAGCACGGTCGCGACCCATTCCTCAAGGCTCATGCCGGTCCGGCGAGCCGCCGCGGCAATCAGCTCGCGGGCGTCGAGGTCCAGGTCGTCGGGTCTCGAGAAGACGTGTCGTCTCATGATGGGGCTCGCGGGGATACGCGTGAACTCATGAAGGCTGACACGGCCCCGTGCCGATGCCCGCCTGACGGGTGTGAGGCCTGAAAGAGGCGAATCACGACGCTCCCAATCCCTTCATCCGACCCGCAACTTTTGTCCGTCGTAGTAAAAAACCCGTTAAACAGAGGGGATTTAGAGACAAGCGGTGCCCGGAAATTGGGCATCTTCCCCTTGGTTATGTGCGAAGCGGCACATTCCTCCGTCTCTGGGGCATGGAGCCTATGCAACACCCTTGCAAGTTAATAAACATATGTTCTATTATTTCGATACCGAAGGGGAAGTGCTCAGGGCGCTGAACCCAAAAGAGAAAATGATGGGGCAGTCCATGGATCAGCTTGCAGGCGCCACCCATGCCGGTGACACCGGAGAGGGCGCGAAATTTTACACGATCGGCGATCTCGCACGCGAGTTCGGAGTGACCCTCCGCACCCTGCGCTTCTATGAGGATCGGGGCCTTCTCGCCCCGCGTCGGGATGGGACGGCGCGCATCTACGATGTCCGCGACCGCGAGCGTCTCTCCGTCATCCTCAAGGGCAAGCAGCTCGGTTTCACGCTGACCGAGATCCGCGCCATGGTGGCCGAGGAGCGCTCGGGCAACGGGGCGGCCATGAATCTCAAGCTCTCGCTCGACCAGATCGAGGACCAGATCCGTCATCTCGAGCAGCAGAAGATCGAGATCGAGGAGGCTCTGGCCGAGCTTCAGTCTCGGCGTGCCGGCCTCGCGGCCGCTGCCTGAGCCGCGTTTCCTCAAAACTCCGGATTCCACAGCGCCCATCCGCTGGCAGGCGACTTGCCTGCTGCCGGGTGGGCGTCGCTGTTCGCTGGTGCAGGCCCTCAAGGGTTAAGTCTCCGAGGGATATGAGTGCGGCTTGGCCGGAAATCGGCTCCCCTTGGTTCCACCAAAGATTTCCCGCCCTACCTCTTTCCAAAACGGCGAGGTAGTTTATATGTGAACTATCTACTTGGCCGGTGTTCTTCCCTTGGGGAAGTTTTGATGCCGGTATCCGATCTGGGAGAGTCCGAATGCCGGTCTACAAGGCCCCCGTCGAAGACGTCATGTTCCTCCTGAACGACGTGTTCCCGATTGAGCGTCACAACAATCTGCCTGGGTTTGCCGATGCGACGCCCGACACGGTGGAGGCGATCCTCGCCGAGGGTGCCAAGCTCTGCGAGGAGGTTTTCGCACCGCTGAACCTTTCAGGCGACCAGGAGGGCTGCACCCACAACGCGGACGGCTCGGTAACGACGCCGAAGGGCTTCAGGCAAGCCTATGAGGCTTATGCCGCCGGCGGCTGGATGGGCCTTGCCGCGCCGGAGGAGTTCGGCGGCCAGGGGCTGCCTTCGGTCCTGAACACGGTGATGCAGGAATTCATCTCCGCGGCGAATCTCGCGCTCGGCATGTATCCGGGCCTGACGCAGGGTGCCATCGCGGCGCTCCTGGTGCACGGCACCGAGGAGCAGAAGAAAACCTATCTGCCGAAGATGATCGAAGGCGCCTGGACCGGCACCATGAACCTCACCGAGCCTCATTGCGGCACGGATCTGGGTCTCCTCAAGACCAAGGCAGTGCCGAACGGCGACGGGTCATACTCCATCTCCGGCACCAAGATCTTCATCTCCGCCGGCGAGCACGACATGGTGGACAACATCGTCCATCTGGTGCTTGCCCGCATCGAGGGCGCACCCGCCGGCACGAAGGGCATTTCGCTCTTCGTGGTGCCGAAATTCCTCGTGAAGGAGGACGGCTCGCTCGGCGAGCGCAACGGCGTCTCCTGCGGCTCTCTCGAGCACAAGATGGGCATTCACGGCAACGCCACCTGCGTGATGAACTACGACGGTGCCAAGGGCTGGCTCATCGGCCAGGAAAATCGCGGGCTCAACGCCATGTTCGTGATGATGAACGAGGCGCGCCTCGCCGTCGGTGTTCAGGGTCTGTCGCAATCCGAGGTCGCGTATCAGAACGCCGTCGCCTATGCGAAGGACCGTCTGCAGGGTCGCGCGCTCACAGGAGCGAAGTTTCCCGACAAGCCGGCCGACCCGATCATCGTGCATCCGGACGTGCGCCGCACGCTTCTCTCCATCAAGGCCGTCAACGAGGCGGGACGTGCGCTCATCGTCTGGTCGGGTCTCAACAGCGACATCGCGCATCGCTCGTCCGACGAGGCGCAGCGTCAGGTTGCCGATGATTACATGAGCCTGATGACACCGGTGGTGAAAGGCGTGCTCACCGATCTCGGCTTCGACAATGCCGTCAAGGCGCAGCAGATGTTCGGCGGCCATGGCTATATCGAGGAATCGGGCATGTCGCAGTTCGTGCGCGATGCCCGCATCGCCATGATCTACGAGGGCGCCAACGGCATCCAGGCTATGGATCTCGTCGGCCGCAAGCTTGGCAAGGATGGCGGGCGCGCCGTCATGACCTTCTTCAACGAGGTCGGCGCCTTCTGCCAGGAAAACGCAGGCGACGAGAACCTGAAAGCTTACATCGCGCCGCTGCAGCAGGGCCTCGGTCACCTGCAGCAGGCGACCATGTGGTTCATGCAGAACGCCATGGCGAAGCCCGACAACGCCGGCGCCGGTGCCACCGACTACATGCATCTCTTCGGCCTCGTGGTGATGGGCTACATGTGGGCCAAGATGGCGAAGGCTGCGCAGGCGAAGAAGGCTCAAGGCAACGGCGTCGCGGACAGGATGGACGCCAAGCTGCTGACCGGTCGCTTCTTCATGGAGCGCCTCATGCCGGAAACCGGCACGCGCCTTGCCCGCATCACCACCGGCGCGGACACGACCATGGCGCTGCCGGCGGAAGCATTCTGACAACATGTGGCATCCCGGCCGAAGGGCCGGGATCGCAAGACGAATAAAGCACTCTATTCTGATAACGATCCCGGATCGCTTTCGCGTCCGGGATGACAGCATGACCGGGAGGCCTCCATGGCTGAAGCCTATATCTACGATGCCGTTCGCACCCCGCGCGGACGCGGCAAGCCGGATGGTTCGCTGCACGAGGTGCCGGCGGTCGATCTCGCCGTGACGGCGCTCGATGCGATCCGCAAGCGCAACGATCTCGATCCGATGCTGGTCGAGGACGTGGTGCTCGGCTGTGTCGATCCCATCGGCGAGGCTGGCGGCGACATTGCGCGTGCCGCGGCGTTGAAGGCGGGTTTCGGTAAGGAAGTGCCGGGCGTGCAGATCAACCGCTTCTGCGCCTCGGGCTTGGACGCCGTGAACCTCGCGGCCGCGCAGGTGATGTCGGGCATGAAGGACATTACCATCGGCGGCGGTGTCGAATCCATGAGCCGCATCGGCATGGGCGCGTCCGGCGGCGCCTGGCCGGTCGATCCGGGCCTCGCCATTCCCACCTATTTCCTGCCGCAGGGCATTTCGGCGGATCTGATTGCAACCAAGTATGGTTTCTCACGCGACGATGTCGACGCCTATGCGGTCGAGTCGCAGAAGCGCGCAGCAAAAGCCTGGGACGAGGGGCGCTTCGCCAAGTCCGTCGTGCCGGTGAAGGACGTGAACGGCCTCACGATCCTGGCCAAGGACGAGCACATGCGGCCACAGACCGACATGCAGTCCCTCGGCCAGTTGAAAGCCGCCTTCGTGCAGATGGGCGAGATGGGCGGCTTCGATGCGGTGGCTACGGCCGCGCATCCGGACGTCGAATTCGTCAATCATGTGCACCACGCGGGCAACTCGTCCGGCATCGTCGATGGTGCCGCCGCCGTGCTCGTCGGCAACAAGGAGGGCGGCGCGAAGGCGGGCCTGAAGCCGCGCGCGCGCATCAAGGGTTTCGCCTCCATCGGCTCCGATCTCGCGCTCATGCTCACCGGCCCCATCGACGTGTCGGAGCTGGCTTTGCGCAAGGCCGGCATGACGAAGGACGACATCGATCTCTTCGAGATCAACGAGGCCTTCTCGTCGGTCGTGCTGCGCTACATGCAGGCGCTCGATCTCGATCCGGCGAAGGTCAACGTGAATGGCGGTGCCATCGCTATGGGCCATCCGCTCGGCGCGACTGGCGCCATGATCCTCGGCACCGTGCTCGACGAGCTGGAGCGCACCAACAAGCAGACGGCCCTGATCACACTATGCGTCGCCGCCGGCATGGGCACGGCTGCGATCATCGAGCGGGTTTAATTTCACTGTCATCCCGGGGCCGCGGAGCGGAACCCGGGATCGTAAGACCAGAAATCGGATAACGATCCCGGCTCTTCGCTTCGCTCCGGCCGGGATGACGGGAACCCTCCCGGGAGGACATGATGACGAACTTCACCAATTTCCGCTTCGAGACCGATGCCGATGGCATCGCGCTCGCGACCTGGGACATGCCCGGCCGCTCCATGAACGTGATCACCCCCGAGGTGATGGGCGAACTGGAGCAGATCATCGAGAAGGCCGCGGGTGACGAGGCCATCAAGGGCTGCGTCATCACCTCCGGCAAGGAGGCGTTCTCCGGCGGCGCCGACCTCACCATGCTCCAGGGACTCGGCGCCGAATACGGGCGTCTTGCGAAGGAGAAGGGCGAAGAGACTGCGATGCAGTTCTTCTTCGACGAGTCGCGCAAGCTCTCGCTGCTCTATCGTCGCCTTGAGACCAGCGGCAAGCCGTTTGCCGCAGCCATCCATGGCGTGTGTCTCGGCGGCGCTTTCGAGCTGGCACTGGCCTGCCATTTCCGCGTGCTCTCGGACGTGGATTCCACCCGCGTCGGCCTGCCAGAGGTGAAGGTCGGGCTCTTCCCCGGCGCCGGCGGCACGCAGCGCGTGGCGCGTCTCATGCAGACCGGCGATGCCCTGCAGATGCTGTTCAAGGGCGAGCAGATCCGCCCGCTCATGGCACGCAACATGGGTCTCGCCCATGCGGTCGCGCCGCGCGACCAGATCGTGCAGACGGCGAAGGAGTGGATCAAGCAAGGCGGTTCGGCCGTCGCGCCCTGGGACCAGAAGGGCTACAAGCTGCCCTCCAGCAAGGTCTATTCCGCCGCCGGCATGCAGATCTGGCCGCCGGCCAACGCGATCTACCGTCGTGAGACGCAGGACAATTACCCGGCGATCCGCGCGATCCTCGAATCCGTCTATCAGGGCCTGCAGTTGCCGATGGATCTCGCCTTGAAGGTCGAGTCGCGCTGGTTCGCCAAGATCCTGCGCTCGAAGGAAGCGGCGGCCATGATCCGCACGCTCTTCATCTCCATGCAGGATCTCAACAAGGGCGCTCGCCGTCCGAAGGACGTGCCGCCGACGAACCTGAAAAAGGTCGGCGTCGTCGGCGCAGGATTCATGGGTGCGAGCGTCGCCTATGTCACCGCCAATGCCGGTCTCGACGTGGTGCTCATCGATCGCGACGTGGAATCGGCCGAGAAGGGCAAGGCGCATTCGCACAAGCTCATGTCCGACCAGATCATGAAGGGACGCGCCAAGACGGCGGACCGCGATGCGCTGCTCGCGCGCATCACGCCTTCTGCCGATTACAACGATCTCAAGGATTGCGATCTCGTCATCGAGGCCGTGTTCGAGGATCCGAAGGTGAAGGCCGAGGTGATTCAGAAGGTGGAGGCGGCGATCCGCCCGGATTGCATCTTTGCTTCCAACACATCGACCCTGCCGATCTCGGGGCTCGCCCAGCAATCGAAGAATGCGGGTCAGTTCATCGGCATTCACTTCTTCTCGCCGGTTGAGAAGATGATGCTGGTCGAGATCATCATGGGCAAGGAGACCGGCGACAAGGCGCTTGCCACCGCGCTCGATTATGTGCGCCTGATCAAGAAGACGCCGATCGTCGTCAACGACTCGCGCGGCTTCTTCGCCAATCGCTGCGTGCTCGCCTATATCCTCGAAGGCCATCTCATGTTCACCGAGGGCCTGCCGGCGGCGATGATCGAACAGGCGGGCAAGCAGGCCGGCATGCCGGTCGGTCCGCTCTCCCTCAACGACGAGGTTGGCGTCGATCTCGGCCTCAAGATCCTCCGTGCCACGAAGGCGCAGCTGGGCGAGACCGCCATCATTCCGCAGCAGGAAGAGCTGCTCACCACGCTGGTGGAGAAGGAAGGGCGCCTCGGTCGCAAGAACCGCAAAGGCTTCTACGATTATCCCGAAGGCGGCCAGAAGCATCTCTGGCCGGGCCTGCAGGATCTTCAGACGAAGCACGTGGAGCCCGAGCTCGTCGACATGCAGGAGCTGAAGCAGCGCCTGCTCGTCACGCAGGCTCTGGAGGCCGCGCGCACTTTCGAGGAGGGTGTGATCACCGATCCGCGCGAGGCAGATGTCGGCTCTATCCTCGGCTTCGGCTTCGCGCCCTATACGGGCGGGGCGCTCTCCTACATCGACTTCATGGGCGCCAAGACCTTCGTGGAGTTGTGTCGGAACCTGCAGGCCAAGCACGGCGACCGCTTCGCACCGCCGAAGATCCTCCTCGATATGGCATCGAGCGGCGACACCTTCTACGGCCGCGCCGCTGGGACGAAGAAGGCGGCGTGAGCCAACGTTGTCATCCCGGACGGCGAAGCCGATCCGGGATCGCGAGGGAAAGAGCGCTGACAGGCCCTCTCCCCCCCTTGTGGGGGAGAGATGGAGAGGGGGGTGTGAGCGATAGCCTATCCGTGTATGGCGCCAGCACCCCCCTCCCTAGCCCTCCCCCACAAGGGGGGAGGGGAATAGCGTCCCTCTCGTCCCACGATCCCGGATCTTCGCTTTGCTCCGTCCGGGATGACGGTATGGTGTCGACGTTGGAAATCGGGACGACCTCAAGGAGCCTTTCCATGGAATCGCACTTTGCCATGATGGCGGGCTACAATGCCTGGTGCAACGAGCGCATCTACGATGCGGCCGCGCAATTATCCGATGCGGATTATCGTGCGGATCGCGGGGCGTTCTTCAAGTCGGTTCACGGCACCCTCAACCATCTCCTCGTCGCCGACCGCATCTGGCTGAAGCGCTTCTCTGGACAAGGCGAGGCGCCGGACCGGCTCGACGCGATCCTGTTCGAGAATCTCGACGAGCTTCGGGCCGCGCGCGAGAAGGAGGATGAGCGGATCGTCGCCTATATCGACAGCCTGTCCGATGCCGATTTGGCTGGACGAATCCGGTACCGGACGATCACGAATCCGATGGAGATCGAGCAGCCGCTGGCACCGGCCCTGACCCATTTCTTCAACCATCAGACCCATCATCGCGGGCAGGTTCATTGCCTGTTGACAGGCTTCGGGCTTGAGGGGCCATCGCTGGATCTCATCCTGTTCCAACGCCAGAGCGGAATGGGCCTCTCATGAACCTGTGGCTGCGCGTCCTTCACCTGATCATCGCATCGTTCTTCCGGCCGAGGCTCGATCCGGCGCGGGACGTGTCGCGCTTAGAGTTCCGTGTCTGGCCGCACGATCTCGATACGTCTCTGCACATGAACAACGGGCGCTACTGGACGCTCATGGATCTCGGTCGCACCGACATCATGATCCGCTCCGGCCTGTGGAGGCCCATTCTCAGGCACGGCTGGGTGCCGGTGGTGGGCGCGGGGCAGATCCGGTTCCGGCGGGAGCTTAAGGCTTTTCGCATCTTCACGCTTGAGACTCGCATTCTCACCTGGTCCGAGGGCCATGTGGTGATGGAGCATCGACTACTATCCGAATCCAAGGACGGCAGCCCCATTCTCAACGCCATCGCTCTGGTCCGGGCCGGGCTCTATGACCGCAAGGAGCGGCGCTTCGTTTCCATGGATCGCCTGCTTGGGGAGATCGGCATCGAGGCAAAGGCACCGGCTGCTGCCCCTGAGGTCGCGGCTTTTCTCACGGCCGAAGAGACGTTGAAGAGCGCCGCCTGATGGTCCAAGGTGGAGCCGACGCCGTTTTAGGCCTGAACAACCCCGAATCGGACCCATGCCCCGCACCATCGATTATTATTTCTCTCTCGTGAGCCCCTGGGCCTTTATTGGCCATGTGCCCTTCATGGAGATCGTCCAGAAGCACGGGGTCGAGGTCAATTTCAAGCCGGTCTTCCTCGGCCGCGTCTTCTCGGAGACGGGTGGCCTGCCGCTCGCTCAGCGCCACCCGGCGCGGCAGCGCTACCGGATTCTTGAATTGCAGCGCTGGCGCGAGAAGCGCGGCCTGTCCTTCAATATCAACCCGAAGCACTGGCCCTTCGACGTCAATCTCGCCGACCGTTTCGTCATTGCGATCACCGCTTCCGGCAAGAGTCCCGATGCCTTCCTGCGCCGCGCCTTTGCCGCCATATGGGAAGAGGAACGTGACCTGGGCGATCCGCTCGTTCTGACGGAGTTGGCGGAGCAGGCGGGTCTCGACTCGTCAGCGCTCATGGATGTGGTGACCGGCAGCACCACCGAGGCGATCTACGCCCTCAACCTCGAAAACGCCGTCGCGGGCGATGTCTTCGGCTCGCCGGCCTATGTGCTCGACGGCGAGGTGTTCTGGGGACAGGACAGGCTCGAATTGCTCGACGATGCCCTGAGTTCCGGTCGCGCACCCTATACGCCGAGCCCTTGAGACCATTATGGAACAGGCAACCATCGGGCTCATCGGCGGCATGAGCTGGGAAAGTTCGGCCGAATATTACCGCATCATCAATCAGGAGATGAACCGTCGCCTCGGCGGCGTGCATTCGGCCCAATGCCTGATGTATTCCGTCGATTTCGAAGGGATCAAGCGGTGTCAGCATGAGGGCGATTGGGACAGCCTCGCGGAGGCGATGAGGGAGGCCGCTCAGCGGCTGGAACGCGGTGGAGCGGACTTCATCGTTCTGTGCACCAACACCATGCATCGCGTCGCCGACGCAATCTCGACATCCGTCACAATTCCACTGCTTCATATCGCCGATCCGACGGCAGAAAAGATCAAGGCCGCAGGATTTGAACGCGTCGGCCTTCTCGGCACGGCCTTCACCATGGAGCAGGACTTTTACAAGGGCCGCCTGCAGCAGCACCATGGGCTCGAGGTCATCGTGCCGGACGAGAACGACCGGCGGATCGTGCACGAGATCATCTACAAGGAACTCGTGCTGGGGATCATCAAGCCGGAATCGCGCCAGGCCTATCGCGAGATCATCGCGCGCCTGATCGAACGTGGCGCGCAGGCGGTCATTCTCGGCTGCACCGAGATCATGCTCCTGGTCTCCGACGAGGACAGCGCCGTGCCGCTGTTCGACACCACGACGATTCATGCGGTGGCAGCAGTTGATGAGGCGTTGAAGTCTGCCTGAGATATACGCTGTGTCATCCCCGGCGAGCCGAAGGCGAGGGAAGGGGATCCATAGCGCTAAGCGTGCGGGTGGATTCCCTTCCCCTCCGCCACGCTCCGGCCGGGAATGACACGCCAACGACACCCACTGTCATTCCGGGGCGCCGTAGGCGAGCCCGGAATCCATAACCGCTGACGGTGCCGGAAGAAGCCCGACGTTTCTGGTTCTATCTTGAAATGTCGTGTTTATGGATTCCGGGCTCCGCTGCGCGGCCCCGGAATGACAGTGGGTCGGTTGTACCTACTCCGCCGCCACCTTCGTCGCCCGCCATTGCGTCAGCAGCGCCCGCAAGGCCGCCGGCTTCAGGGGCTTGTTGAGCACATGGATGTTCATCGCCGCCGCTGCGTCGCGCACCACCGGCGTGCGGTCGGCGGTGACAAGGACGGCAGGCGTGTCGACCTGGGTCTTCCAGCGCAGAGCCTTGATGAGTTCGAGACCGTCCGTGTCATCGAGGTGATAATCCGCGATGATGACTTCCGGCAGGGCCTTGTGCGTTCTCAGCGCCTGATGCGCGCTCTCCAGATCGGACGCCGTCCAGGTGTCGCAGCCCCAGCCCGAGAGAAGCAGACGCATGCCTTCCAGGATCGCGGGCTCGTTGTCGATGACGAGCACGCGCAGCCCCGACAGCACGGTCGCGGGAGCCTTTGGCGGCTCGGGCGCAGCGGCGGTTGCGGGAAGAGCCGCCACCACCGGCACCTCGACCCGGAACACCGAGCCGCGTCCCACTTCCGAATTCAGCGTGATCGGGTGTTTGAGCACGCGGCCGAGGCGCTCGACGATGGAGAGGCCAAGCCCGAGGCCGCGTGCGACCTTCATGCCCTGATCGAGGCGCTGGAACTCGCGGAACACGATGCGCTGCTTCGAGGGCGGGATGCCGAGACCTGTGTCCCACACCTCCAGCACCAGATGGCCATCGCGCCGTCGCGCGCCGACGAGCACGCGTCCCGACGGCGTGTACTTGATCGCGTTGGAGATCAGGTTCTGCAGCAGGCGGCGCATCAGGCGCCGGTCGGAGCGTACCGTCAGCGACGACGTAACGAAGGCAAGCTTCAAGCCCTTGTTGCGGGCGACGGGCTCGAACTCGCGCTGCAGCTGGCGGAACAGATCGTCGATGCGGAAACTCGACCATTGCGGCTTCATGGCGCCTGTGTCGAGGCGCGAGATATCGAGAATCGCGGTCAGAATTTCTTCGACCGCATCGAGCGACGCATCGATGTTTTCGGCCAGCGTTGCATCGCCTGCCTCGCGATCCCGCTCCACCAGGGAGACCGCATAGAGCCGTGCCGCATTGAGCGGCTGCAGAATGTCGTGCGAGGCGGCGGCGAGGAAGCGCGTCTTGGAGATGTTCGCCTCGTCGGCTTCGCCCTTTGCGTTTCTCAACGCTTCGTTGAGGCGCGTCAGTTCCTCGGTTCTCTCGCGCACGCGCTGTTCCAGCGTCTCGTTCGCGCGCCGGCTCGCCTCTTCCGCCGCCACAGTTTCGGTCACGTCGGTGTAGGTGGTCACGTGGCCACCATCCGGCAACAGGTTCGAGCGGATCTCGATCACCTTGCCGGAGGGAAAGAGCTTGAGGCGCACGGGTTCCACATCATGACGGAAGGAGTGGAGACGAGCTTCGACAAGCTCATCGATCTTGCCGGGACCGTATGATCCGCGCGAGGCATTGTAGTGAACGATGCGCTCCATGCCGATGCCCACGTGAACGAAATTGGGCGGCATGTCGTAGAGATCGATGAAGGCCTGGTTCCAGGCGAGCACGCGCAGATCGCTGTCGAGCACGGTGATGCCCTGCTTGGCGTAGTTCAGCGCATGCTGGAGCAGATCGCGACTGTGCTGGATCGCCGCGGAGGCATCGTCGAGCAGTTTGAGCGCCGCTTCCGTGGACAGGGTGCGACGGCGCAGCAACAATGAGAGCGCGAGACGCGACGAGGCCGTGCCGATCGCGGAAGCCAGCAGGTGCTCCGCATAGCGCAGAAGATGGATATCCGCTTCGGCGCGCGGATCCAGATGCTGCCCGCGGCTATGGGTGAAGCCTTCGAAGGAGCGAGTCGTTCTCTCCTCGCCGAGATAGCGGGCGACGGTGGCGCGCAGCTCGCCGACGGTGACGCTGGCGCGGAACAGGCGGAAGCTCGGTGTCGCGGAGGCTGCAGCCTCACCCAGGAAAACATTAGCCTGGATCTGCTCCATCGCCGTCACCGGCCGCCACAGGGAGAAGCCGATATAGCAGAGGATGTTGAGCGTCAGGCTCCAGACGACGCCGTGCGTGAGTTGAGGCAGGTCGACACCGAACAGGGATGTGGGCTTGAGAACCGTGATGCCGAAGGGGCCGGTGACGACCATGTCGGACCAGAATACGCCGTCCCACACGAGGCTCGGGAGCAGAAGCGTGTAGGCCCAGGTGAGAAAGCCGACGACGAGCCCGACGCTGGCGCCGAGCGCCGTGCCGCGCGACCAGATAAGCCCGCCGAGAAAGGCGGGCGCGACCTGCGCGATCGCGGCGAAGGAGAGAAGGCCGATGGCGGCAAGCGCCGCCTCCCCGGAGGAGCGGTAATAGGCGTAGCCGAGGAGGATCACGAGGACGATGGAGACGCGCCGAACGCCGATGACGAAGTTGCCGGGATCGACGCCGGCAAAGGCGCGCCGCCGCAGCACGATGGGCATGACGAGATGGTTCGAGATCATCACCGCCACGGCGACGGAATCGACGATGACCATGGCCGTGGCGGCCGAGAAGCCGCCGAGGAAGGCGAGGACGGCGACGGTGCCCGCCTTGTCTGTGAGCGGCAGCGCGAGCAGGGTCATGTCGCGGTCGATAGTGCCTTCGGGAAACGAGGCAAGGCCCGCCAGCGCAATCGGGATGACGAAGAGATTGATGAGAACCAGATAGAGCGGAAACAGCCATGCAGTGCGCTTGAGATCCGCGATGTCGTGGTTCTCGACCACCGTCACATGAAACTGACGCGGCAGGAGAAGAGCCGCGCAGGTCGAAAGCAGGATAAGGGTGATGTAGCTGCCGAAGCCCGAAGTCCGGCCCATCAGGTCCGCGCTGGTCCCTTGCGCGTGGAGGCGCTGCACGATGGCATCGTAGCCGTCGAACATCACGAAGGTGATGTACCCGCCGACGACCAGGAAGGCGATTAGTTTTACCACCGATTCGAGTGAGATTGCCAGCAGGAGCCCGTTCTGGTGCTCGGTCGCATCCGTGTGACGGGTGCCGAAGGCGACGGCAAAACCTGCCAGCACGAGGGCGACGACGAGGGCGAGATCGCCGATGAACGGCGGCTTGGACAGGAATGTCTCGTTGGCGGCGCTCATGAACACGTCGAGCGAAGACGAGACGGCCTTCAATTGCAGGGCGATATAGGGAATGGAGCCGACGACGGCGATCACGCTGACGAGGGCGGCGACCCGCTCACTCTTGCCGTAGCGGGCCGCGACAAAGTCGGCGATGGAGGAAATGTTCTGCGTCTTTGCGATCCTGACGATCCGGGCGACGAGGGGATACCCTAAGCCGATGACGATGATCGGCCCGATATAGATGGCCAGGAAGTCGAAGCCGGAATGGCTGGCAAGCCCCACTGATCCGAAGAAGGTCCAGGACGTGCAATAGACTGCAAGCGCGAGGGCCGCGATGGTGGAGCGGGCAGGACCCTGAATGAAGCGCCGCCCCCCATTGTCGCCCCAATGGGCCACCGTGAACAGGAAGCAGAGATAAACCAGCGCCGACAGCACGACGGCCCAGGTGGCGACCATAGGCTTTAACCCTCACAAGCAAACGTGGAATAGCTTTAGCGGGTTAAGGGCGTGAAAGCCATCACAGGCCCTTATCCCATTCCGGTTCCGGCCCGAAGCGCTCGGCCAGGAACGCCACGAAGGCGCGCACCTTGGCCGGAGCCTGCCGACCCGAGGGCAGAACGGCATGAATGGCGGGTTCGTAAGTCGGATAATCGGTCAGGACCGGAACGAGGCTGCCGTCGCGCAGGCTGTCGCCGACGATGAAGGTCGGCTGATAGATCAGCCCCTGTCCGGCGACGGCCGCGGCCAAGAGTGCATCGCCGTTATTGGCACGCAGGTTGCCCTGCACTGGCACGATGGTTTCGGCATCCATGCCAAAAGCCCAGCGGTTCGCCCCGATGGCACTGGGCAAGGTATAGCCGAGGCAGTTGTGCCGGGAGAGTTCGTCCAGATTCTGCGGGGTTCCGTGCGCCTTCAGATAGGAGGGAGAGCCGCAGACGATGGTCCGGCAGGTGGCGAGCCGCCGGGCGACGAGGCTCGAGTCCTTCAGCCGCCCGATCCGGATCGCCAGATCCCATCCTTCCTCGATGAGATCGACATAGCGGTCGGCGAGCCCCAGATCGAACGAGACGGCGGGATAAAGACGACTGAACTCGGTGAGAGCCGGGACGACCTGTCGGAAGCCGAAGGTGAGGGGAACGTTGAGTCGCAGCGTCCCCCGGGGCTCGATCCGGTCGAGGCTGGCAGAGGCTTCCGCCTCCTCGATTTCGGCAAGAATACGCTCGCAGGCAGCCAGATAGTTTCGGCCCCCCTCGGTCAGCACCAGCTTGCGCGTGGACCGGTGCAGTAGCTTGACCCCGAGCCGGTCTTCGAGGGCAGCCACATGTTTCGTCACCATCGTCTGGGACAGATCGAGGGCGCGCGCCGCTGCCGAGAAGCTGCCAAGCATTGCGACGCGAACGAAGACCTGCATGCCGGTAACACGGTCGAGCATCGAGATGATCTCACTCTGATGGTGTGAAGTGATATTCTGAAGGGAGAATTATCATATTTTTAGTTTGAGATCATATGGGAGGACCCATTTCAGGAGATCTCTCATGATCGATACCCGTACCGCTCCTTACGCCGCGCTGATCCTGCGCATCACGCTCGGCGTGCTCTTCCTCGCCCATGCTGGCCTCAAGGTCTTCGTGTTCACGCCGGCCGGCGCGGCCCAGTTCTTCGGCAGCCTGGGCCTGCCTCCGGCCCTGGCCTATCTGACCATCGCGGTCGAAGCAGCCGGTGGCCTTGCCCTCATCCTCGGCTTCTACACCCGCTGGGTGTCGCTCGCCCTGATCCCGGTCCTTCTCGGCGCCATCGTCTTCGTGCACGGCCCGGCCGGCTTCTTCTTCAACAATCCGAATGGCGGCTGGGAATATCTGGCATTCTGGATCGCCGCTCTCATGACGCAGGCTCTCCTGGGCGACGGCGCCCTTGCGGTGCGGGCCGGATCGGCGAAGACTGCTCCC
Organism: Microvirga sp. GN3; assembly: GCF_055792825.1. Classification (NCBI taxonomy): domain Bacteria; kingdom Pseudomonadati; phylum Pseudomonadota; class Alphaproteobacteria; order Hyphomicrobiales; family Methylobacteriaceae; genus Microvirga; species Microvirga sp. GN3. The sequence continues at coordinate 31,129 of NZ_JBVVAK010000023.1, read as the reverse complement.
GCATTGTCCACGCGTTCGGCCTGAGGCACGTTCCATGATCAAGCCCATTCCCCATGATGCCACCGGAACGCCGGTGGCGCGGCCCATCGATCCCGGCGTCAGGATCGGCCATGTCCATCTGAAGGTGGCCGATATCGACCGTTCGCTCGCCTTCTATTGCGGCGTGCTCGGCTTCGAGCTGATCCAGCGCTACGGCACCCAGGCCGCCTTCGTCTCGGCGGGCGGCTACCATCACCACATCGGCCTGAACACCTGGGAGAGCAAGGGCGGGTCCCCGCCGCCTCTCGGAACCACAGGCCTCTACCATGTGGCGATCCTCTACCCGACGCGGGCGGCCCTCGCCGATGCGCTCTACCGGCTGGCCGAGGCCGGCATTCCGCTGCAGGGCGCGAGCGATCACGGGGTGAGCGAGGCGCTTTACCTGAGCGATCCGGACGGCAACGGCATCGAGCTCTATGTCGACCGCCCCGAGGAGCAGTGGCCGCGAACGACCAATGGCGAACTCGCGATGGTCACGCAGCGTCTCGATCTGCAGGATCTGCTGGCGGCCCGCGAGACTTGACGAAATTCCCAGATCGGACAGCTTAACCTTGGGGTTAAGCTAAAGAGGTCCGGTCATGTGGAACGAGTTCAAGCAATTCGCCTTGCGGGGCAATGTGGTCGATCTGGCCATCGGCATCATTATCGGTGTCGCCTTCGGCAGAATCGTCGATTCCCTCGTCGGCGACATCTTCATGCCAATCATCGGGGCCGTGACAGGTGGCCTCGACTTCTCGAACTACTTCACGGCTCTGTCGGGCAACGTCACGGCCGGGTCGCTCGATGAGGCCAAGAAGCAGGGCGCCGTGCTCGGCTGGGGCAACTTCATCACTGTCACCATCAACTTCATCATCATCGCCTGGATCCTCTTCCTGCTGGTCAAGGGCATGAATCGCCTGCGCCGCACGGAGGATGCCAAGACCGGCACGGCCGACAAGCCTGCGGAGATCCCCGCCGATGTGAAGCTGCTGACGGAAATCCGCGACCTTCTGAAGACAGACCGCACGACCTGACATCGATCACGGTTTTCGATCGGACCCTTCGTCTTTTGTCATGAGACGCATTCCATACTTGCCTTGAGCGGGCGAACGGGCCATCCCTGTTCGCCTGTCCTCGAGGAAATCTCCCATGAACGTGTCCGTCTCGATCCCGTCCGTCCTCAACCTGCGCCCCGAGGCGGAGCAGGCGCCGACGAGCGGCATCGTCGACGTGTTCAGCTACGGTCGGCTGAAGCCCGGCATCATTCCGCTCTGGGTGGGCGAGGGCGATCTGCCGACGCTATCCTTCATCTGCGAGGCGGCCGCTCAGTCGCTGGCGAAGGGCGAGACCTTCTACACCTATCAGCGCGGCATCCCGGAACTGCGGCAGGCCATCGCCGCCTATCACGAGCGGGTCTACGGCAGGGCCTTCGATCCGGAGCGCTTCTTCGTCACTTCCGGCGGCATGCCGGCGATGCAGATCGCCTTCCGCATGCTGGCCGGCAACGGCGATGAGGTCCTGGTTCCGACGCCCGCCTGGCCGAACTTCGCCGGCGCGATCACCATTGCCGGCGCGCGTCCCGTCGCCGTTCCGATGAACATCGATACACGAGGCTGGCACCTCGATTTCGAGCGGCTCGAGGGGGCGATCACGCCGCGCACCCGCGTGCTCGTCATCAACTCGCCCTCGAACCCCACCGGATGGGTCGCGAGCCATGCGGACTTGCGCGCAGCGCTCGATCTTGCCCGCCGGCATGGTCTCTGGATCGTCGCCGACGAGATCTACGGCCGCTTCGTCCACGACCCGGCGCTCGCGATCGATGGCCGCACGCCGTCCTTCCGCGATGTGATGGAACCGGAGGACAAGGTCATCTTCGTCCAGACCTTCTCCAAGAACTGGGCCATGACCGGCTGGCGCCTCGGCTGGCTGGAGGCTCCGCCTGCGCTCGGGCAGGTCATCGAGAACCTCGTGCAGTACCAGACCTCCGGAACGCCGGTCTTCGTGCAGCGTGCAGGTGTCGCGGCCATCGAGCAGGGCGAGGATTTCCTCGCCGATCAGATCGCCAAGGCCCGCCATGGTCGGGAGGTCGTCGGGCGGCTGGCGGAAACCGGTCTCGTGGAACTGCCGCCGCCAAGCGGCGCCTTCTATGCCTTCCTGAAGATCAAGGGCGCGACGAACTCTAAGGACATCGCGTTCCGTCTCATCGACGAGGCCAATGTCGGCCTCGCACCAGGCTCCGCCTTCGGCGATGCGGGCGAGGGCTACCTGCGCCTGTGCTACCTGCGCAAGCCCGAGGACGTGGAAGAGGCGGTGCGCCGCATCAGCGAGGCCCTGCCGAGGCTCGTGGTCTGAGCGAAGTTCTCTAAGGAGGCGGAATCACGCCCTTCTTCAGGATGAAGCAGCCGTAGAAGCGACGCTCGCCGGTGGCGACGATGGCATAGGCCTTCTTCGCCCGCTCATAGAACGCAAACCGCTCGACCGATCCCATCGGCCAGCTGTCGCGCCCGGCGTCGCGCCGGGCGACCGCATCGATCTCGGCCTGGGCCTCCTGCTGAATGGCCGGGAGTTCGTCCGGATTGCCGACGACCTCCATGCGCTCCGCGGGAGTATCGACGAAACTGTCGAGCGGCATGACCGAGAGGATCGCGCGCGCGGCCAGTGGCGAGGTGATGTTGTCCATGCGGATCAGCCGGCCGAAGGTCGTCTGGCGCGCGATGGAATCGGCAGGAAAATTGGCGTCGCAGATCACGAGATCGTCGCCGTGGCCCATGGCCCGGAGCACATACAGCAGATCGGCATTGAGCGCCGGGTCGATTCCGTGCAGCACCGTTTCCTCCCTATCTTGATTGATCGTGCAATCTCAGCAGGGTTTCGAGATCTCCGCAACGCTTCAGCCCGGAGCCTTGGATATGGTCAGACCTTGGCCGCATGGCATCTGCGCATGATCGGCATTTGACGTCAGGGAAAAGGGCGTCCATGAGCAGAGCCGTGATCCGTCTCGTCTTCGCCCATCTCACCCAGATTCTCGTTGCCGCTCTCGGCGGGCTCATTTTCCACTGGCTCGGCGTTCCGGCCGCGTGGCTGTCGGGCGCTGCCATCGCGGCGACGTTGTGGGGGCTCACTGGCCGGGCCGTGCACATGCCGAAGGCGCTCGCAGATGCCGCCATGCTGATCTCGGGCGCCGCCATGGGCGCTGCGGTGACGCCGGCTGCCATCGCCGCCATGGGGCGCTATCCGGGCAGCCTGATCCTGCTGGTCATCGGCGTCGTCGCCATCTCCGCGGCGTCGAGCGCCTGGCTCGTGCGGATGTCGGGCTGGGGCAAGGCCGACGCAGTGCTGGCCTCGGTGCCGGGGGCGCTCTCCACTGTTCTTGCCGTCGCCGCCGACCGGAAAGCGGGGGTGGCCTCCATCGCCATCGTGCAGAATTTCCGGCTCTTCGTGCTGATCGCGCTCCTGCCGAGCCTCGTCGTCATGACCGGGGGCGGGGGCAATGCGGGCGTTCTGATCGGCGAGGGGCTTCCCGTCCAGAGCCCGGAAGGCATGGCGTTCATTCTTCTCGGCGGGCTCGCTCTGGGGTTGGTGTTCATCCGGTTGAAGGTGGCCGCACCGATCCTGCTCGGTGCTACCGTCGTCAGCTCCGTCAGCCATGGCACGGAATTTGTGACGGGCGTTATCCCGCCGGTCATCGCCACGGGCGGTCTTGTGCTGATCGGACTCTTCATCGCCGAGCGCTTCCGCCACATCCAGCGCTCGACGCTCAAAAGCGCGCTGGTCGCCGCGCTCGGATCCTTTTCGATCGGCATGGTGGTGGCGGCGCTCTTCGCTGGAGCCGCCGCATGGCTTGCCGGGGTCAGCTTCGCCAACGGGCTCGTGGCCTTCGCTCCCGGCGGGCTCGAGGCCATGACCGTGCTGGCGCTGGTCCTCGGGCTCGACCCACTTTATGTCGGCATTCACCACCTCGTCCGCTTCCTCGGCATCGGACTGGTCCTGCCGTTCTTCATCGGCTGGCTGCAGAGGAGCCGGCCGGAGGCTGCGGAATAGGTTTTACGACTTCTCGTTCCGCAGCCGCTCGACCGCTTCCATGCGCGGCTTGGCCGTATTCCACAGGCGTCTGGTGACGGTAGCGACCAGCGCCTCCGTCAGCAGCAGAAGGCCGGCCGAAGAATCCCAATTGGACGGGGCGACGATGTGGGCCGGCAGCACGTGCCGGGCGACACGGGCGATGGGCGAGAGCCAGGGATCGGTAAGCAGAACGACGGTCGCGCCTTGCTTGGCCGCCGTCTCGCAAAGCGCCGTGACGTCCTCCTGATAGCGGCGGATATCGAAGGCGACGATCACGTCCTTCTTCCCGATCTCGATCATCCGGTCGCGCCAGAGAGCAGGCTGCCCCTCAATGTAATCCACATGGCTGCGCACGATGCGGAAATGGCTCTCCGCGTAGCGCGCGAGCGCCCCGGTGAAGCGTCCGCCGGTGAAGTGGATGTATCGTCGTGGGTCGCTGAGCAGGGTCACGACGGCGTCGAATTCGGCCGGTGCAATGTTCTCCACCGTCGCCCGCAGGTTCCCGATCACCGCCTCTGCGAAGGAGGCGAGCGCCGGCGCACCCTGGCCCTTGTCGGAAGGGCTCGCCTTGGCGAGTGGTGAGAGGAGCTGGGCTTCGAGTTCCTCGCGCAGGTGCTTCTGGAAATCCGGGAAGCCGCCGAACCCCAGCCTTGTGACGAATCGCAGGACCGAAGGGGCGGAGATGCCGGCCCGGGAGGCGAATTCGGCCACCGTATCGAGCCCGGCGAAGGGGTAATGGCTCAGAAGCAGATGCGCGGCGCGCTTCTCGCTGGGGGTGAAGGAATCCATCTCGTGCCGGATGCGCTCGGCGAGGCTCGGCGGGTCCACAGGGGAAATAGCGCTGTCTCGTTTCATGTTGGAATGTTTCGTTTCCCCACCTTGACGGTTTTTAAAAGCTGTACCAAAAATTTCACATAAGAAAAGTCCGTGAGAAACGTACCAAGCGTTCAATCGAGGGCTAGGGCCTGCTTCCCGCAGGCAAACGGAGGACCGCATGGCGCATGCGAGTCGGAAGACGGCCGATCTGTCCTCTGCCGCAACGGCAGAGCAGCCGGTTGCCGTCGTGGAGAATCCGCAAGGGCGCTTGCCGATCCTGCTCATCTGCGAGCATGCCTCGAACCGCCTCCCGGCCCGCTATGGCACTTTGGGCCTCGGGCCTGCCGAACTCGAAAGCCACATCGCCTGGGACCCCGGAGCGCTGGGCGTCGCGAAAGAACTCTCGCGCCTGCTCGACGCACCGCTGATCCATGCCAGCGTGTCGCGCCTGGTGCTCGATCTCAACCGCGAGCCCACAGCACCGGATTCGATCTGGACGCTGAGCGAACGCACTACGATTCCCGGCAATCTCGATCTCGACGACGCGGAGCGGGCAACACGCGTGCGTGATGTGTACGATGCCTTTCACAATGCGGTCGATGAGTTTGCGAATGCGCGCCAAGCCGCAGGACAGCTGACCGCCATCGTCTCCATCCATTCCTTCACGCCGGTCTATCGCGATGTGCCGCGTCCCTGGCAGATCGGCCTGATCTTCGACCGCGACGAGCGCTATGCGCGCAGCGTCGAGGCCGGACTGAAGCAGGATCCGACGCTCGTCGTCGGTATGAACGAACCCTATTCACCAGCGGACCGGGTGTTCCACACCCTGGAGCGCCACGCCGAGAGGCGTGGCCTCCCCCCGCTGATGATCGAAATCCGCAACGACCTGATCCGCATACAAGACGGACAGGGGTTGTGGGCCAACCGTCTGGCGCCGCTTTTGAGGGAGGGGGCACGGACGCTCTGATGATGGGCATGGCGCATGACGTGCCATGACCTGAAACGCAGAACTTCTTGGAGGATCAACTCGATGTCAGTCGGACAAGGAAGCACGGGGGTCCATGCCCCGCCGGCCGGAGCGCAAGGCGCTGCCGGCATCACCTACACCACGGTGGATGAAAGCTATTTCGAGGCGCGGCGTCTCAAGCGCCATGCCCGCGTCTGGTCACTCTGGGCGCTCGGCGTCGGCGCGGTGATCTCGGGCCATTATTCCGGTTGGAACCTGGGCCTCACCAACGGCTTCGGCGCGATGTTCTTCGCCACCATTATCATCGCGATCATGTATCTCGGGCTGACCTTCTCGCTCGCCGAGATGTCGCCGGCTCTGCCGCATACGGGCGGTGCCTATTCCTTCGCGCGCACCTCCATGGGGCCGTGGGCGGGATATATCACGGGCATCGCGGAGAACATCGAGTTCGTGCTGACCCCAGCAGTGATCGTGTTCTTCATCGGCTCGTATCTGTCCGCGATCTTCGAGACGGCGCCGGCCTTCCAGCCCGTCTACTGGGTGCTGTGCTACGCCCTGTTCGTCGGGCTCAACATTGTCGGCGTCGAGCTCTCGTTCAAGGTGACGGTCGGGGTGACGCTGGCGGCGCTTGCGGTGCTGGCTTTCTTCTACGTGTCGGTATTGTTCTCCGGCCAGTTCGACTTCGCGCGCTGGGCGCTGAACATCGGTGCCGACGGTGCCGAACTGCCGAGCGGCGGTGGACCGTTCCTGCCCTTAGGAATCGGCAGCATTCTCGCCTCGCTGCCCTTCGCGGTCTGGCTCTTCCTCGCCATCGAGCAGCTGCCGCTTGCGGCGGAGGAGTCGCACGATCCGCAGACCGACATGCCCAAGGGCATCATCGCCGGCATCCTGACCCTGATCGCCTCCGCATTCCTCGTGCTCTTCCTGAACACGGGCATCGCGCCGGGCGCCGCAGGCTTGGGAAAATCCGGCGAGCCGCTGCTCGACGGGTTCCGTACCCTGTTCGGCACGGATATCGCGAAGATCTTGGCGGCGGTTGCGGTGATCGGACTGATCGCCTCCTTCCACACCATCATCTTCGCCTTCGGACGGCAGATCTACTCGCTCTCGCGGGCCGGGTACTTTCCGAGCTTCCTGTCGGTGACCCACGGCGAACGCAAGACGCCTCATGTGGCGCTGATCGCAGGTGCTGTGCTCGGCCTTCTGGTGATGCTGATCATCTGGTTCGCGCGCGGTGCCGAGGCCGGAGCTACCGTTATCGGCGGCACGCTGCTCAACATGGCGGTCGCCGGCGCGATGCTCGCCTACTTCATGCAGGGCATGTCCTACATCGTCCTGAAGAAGAAGTTCCCGAACCTGCACCGGCCCTACACGAGCCCCTTCGGCATCGCGGGCGCCGTGATCTGCATGGTGATCGCGGCGGTAACGCTCTACTTCCAGCTGACGGACTCGGTCTTCCAGACCGCCGTCATCGGCGTCGCCATCTACTATGCCGTGATGATGGCCTACTTCCTGCTGATCGGACGCCATAAGCTTATCCTTTCGCCGGAGGAGGAGTTCGCCCTCACCAAGGGCGAGAGCGAGTACAAGTCGCATTGATGCGAACCGGGAGCGCGCGCAACCGCGCGCTCTCATTTCCCTCTTCGGTCAAGGTTTTTCTTAATGGACGCTCCCAAAATCAAGAATGCCACTGAGGCCGCGGAATATGTGCGCAGCCGCGATCTTCCATTCGTGAAGGTCGGCGTGACCGATTCCGACGGCATCATGCGCGGCAAATACATGGCCCGCGACAAGTTCGAATCCGCTCTCGAGAAGGGCTTCGGCTTCTGCGACGTGGTGCTGGGTTGGGACTCCAACGATCAGCTCTATGACAACACGAAGCTCACCGGCTGGCATACGGCTTATCCGGATGCATCCGTGCGGGTGTTGCCGGAGACCATGCGGCTCATTCCGTTCGAGAACGATCTGCCGTTCTTCCTCGCCGAGTTCGATGGCTACGCGGAGGCCGCCTGCCCACGTGGCGTGCTACGCCGCGTGCTGAAAAAGGCGGAGGATATGGGCTTCGCAGTATCGGCCGCAGCCGAGTTCGAGTTCTTCCTGTTTGAAGAGACGCCGCATTCCGTGCGCGAGAAGAATTATCGCGATCTCAAGAACATCACGCCGGGCTTCTTCGGCTATTCGGTACTGCGTTCAGGCGTTCACGCGGATTTCTACCACGAGCTTCTCGACCTCGCGAACAAGATGGATTTCGAGATCGAGAGCCTGCACACCGAGACTGGACCCGGCGTGCTGGAGGCTGCGATCCGTGTCGACGACGCGTTGAACGCAGCCGACAAGGCGGCCCTGTTCAAGACCTACACTAAGATCCTTGCCCAGCGCCGCGGTTGGATGGCAACCTTCATGGCGAAATGGTCGCGCGACTGGCCTGGCCAGTCCGGTCACCTGCACGCCTCGCTCAAGGATCTGCGCACCGGCAAGGGCGCGTTCTACGACGCCCAGGCCAAGCACAATATGTCGGAGACCATGCGCTGGTTCGTCGGCGGGCAGCAGAAGCTGATGCCGGAACTCCTCGCCATGGTCGCCTGCACGGTGAACAGCTACACCCGGCTCATTCCCGGCTTCTGGGCGCCGACCGATTCCGCCTGGGGGGTGGAGAATCGCACCACGGCGCTCCGCGTCATTCCCGGTTCCGAGAAGTCGCAGCGTGTGGAGTATCGGGTCGCCGCCGCCGACATCAATCCATATATCGCGCTCGCCGCCGCCATCGGCTCGGGCCTGTGGGGCATCGAGAACCAGATCGATCCGGGTGAGCCGATCCAAGGAAACGCCTATGCGGTGGAGCACCCGAAGGAGCGGGCGCTGCCGCGTTCGCTCGGCGAGGCTGCGGAGCGGCTGAAGGGCTCGCAGGCCGCAAGGCAGCTCTTCGGCGACACCTTCGTCGAGCATTACGCGGCGACCCGTGAATGGGAGGAGCGCGAGGCTCGCAAGGCCATCACCGATTGGCAGCTCGCGCGCTACTTCGAGATCATTTAAGAGACTTCATGACACACGAGAGGAGAGGACTATGATCCGTGAAGACTCATAGTCTTTCGAGCATTATCATGGCTGATACCGATATCGTCTGCATTTCCCCCATCGATGGACGCGAGCTTGTCCGCCGTCCCATTCTATCCGAGGCCGCCATCGATGCGGCGGTCAAGGCTGCGCGTGAGGCTCAAGTTACTTGGCGCAACACGTCCATTGCCGAGCGCGTGCAAAAGGTCTCCACCTTCCTTGATGCGCTGCTGGCCATGAATCAGGAGGTGGTGCCGGAGATCGCTCTGCAGATGGGCAGACCGGTGCGCTATGGCGGCGAGTTCCGCGGGGTCGAGGAGCGCGCGCGCTACATGATCTCGATTGCGGAGAAGAGCCTGCAGCCGATCCCGGCCGATGACGAGAAGCCGGGCTTCCGTCGCATGATCAAGCGCGAGCCGGTTGGCCTCGTGCTCGTCATCGCGCCCTGGAACTATCCGTATCTCACCGCCATCAACACCATCGTGCCGGCGCTCATGGCCGGCAATGCCGTGCTGTTGAAACACGCTTCGCAGACGGTGCTCGCCGGCGAGCGCTTCCAGATGGCCATGGACCGGGCTGGACTGCCGAAAGGCCTGTTCCAGAACCTGCATCTCTCGCACGACCAGACGAGCCGTATCCTGGGCTCTGGTCTCGTCGACCATTGCAACTTCACCGGCTCCGTCTCCGGCGGGCGTTCCATCGAGCATGCGGCGGCAGGAAGCTTCACCTCGCTCGGGCTCGAACTCGGCGGTAAGGATCCGGCCTATGTGCGCGAGGATGCCAATCTCGATCACGCCATCGAGAACCTCGTTGACGGCGCGTTCTTCAATTCGGGCCAGTGCTGCTGCGGCATCGAGCGCGTCTATGTGCATGAGAAGCATTACGACCGCTTCGTGGAGGGCGCGGTCAACCTCGTGAACTCCTACGTGCTCGGTAATCCGCTCGACGATGCGACGACATTGGGACCGATGGCGCATAGGCGCTTCGCCGATCTCGTGCGCCAGCAGAATGCGGAAGCGGTGTCGAAGGGCGCGAAGGCGCATATCGATGCCAAGAAGTTCGCCGCCGATGTGGGCAGCACCGCCTATCTCGCGCCGCAGGTGCTCACAGAAGTCGATCACTCCATGAGCGTGATGCGCGAAGAGAGCTTCGGTCCGACCGTCGGTATCATGAAGGTGAGGGGCGACGAGGAGGCGATCCGCCTCATGAACGATTCGCCCTACGGTCTCTCCGCGGCCATCTGGACCTCCGACGTCGATGCGGCGGAAGCCATCGGCGAGAAGCTCGAGACCGGCACCGTGTTCATGAACCGCTGCGATTATCTCGATCCCGCGCTTGCCTGGACCGGCGTCAAGGATACGGGCCGCGGTGCAAGCTTGTCGAGCTTGGCTTACGAGTCGCTCACCCGTCCGAAATCCTACCACCTCCGTCAGATCTGATTGCGAGTATCATGACTACATCTCCCCGCTCCAACTGGAACTACCCCACCGCCGTCCGCTTCGGCGCGGGCCGCATCTCGGAACTCGCCGAGGCCTGCAAGGCTGTCGGCATTTCGTCGCCGTTGATCGTGACGGATCCTTTCCTCGCCACACAACCAATGACAAAGGCGGCGCTCGAACAACTGACGGGTGCTGGCCTCAAGGCGGCGATCTTTTCGGACATCAAGCCGAACCCGGTCGAGACCAATGTTTACAAGGGGCTCGAGGTCCTGAGGTCCGGCAAGCATGACGGTGTCGTCGCCTTCGGTGGCGGCTCGGCGCTCGATGCTGGCAAGGTCATCGCCTTCATGGCGGGCCAGACGCGACCCATGTGGGATTTCGAGGATATCGGCGATTGGTGGACCCGCGCCGACCCGAAAGGCATTCTTCCGATTATCGCCGTGCCGACGACTGCAGGCACAGGCTCGGAGGTTGGCCGCGCCGGCGTGATCACGCAGGAAGCCACGCACACCAAGAAGGTGATCTTCCACCCGCTGATGATGCCGAAGATCGTGATCTGCGATCCAGAGCTGACAATCGGCATGCCGCCCCACATCACGGCCGGTACCGGTCTCGATGCGCTCGCGCATTGCATCGAGGCCTATTGCGCACCGGGCTATCACCCGATGGCCGACGGCATCGCGGTGGAAGGCATCCGCCTCGTAAAGGAATACCTGCCGCGCGCCTACAAGGATGGCAAGGACATCGAAGCCCGTGCGCAGTTGATGTCGGCCGCCGCCATGGGTGCCACGGCGTTTCAGAAAGGCTTAGGCGCGATCCATGCCCTCTCGCATCCGACCGGAGCGCTCTACGATACGCATCACGGCCTGACGAATGCGGTCTTCATGCCCTACGTGCTGGTCTATAACCGCAAGGCCATCGAGGAGAGGATCGAGCGGCTTGCCGCCTATATCGGTCTCGAGCCGTCGTTCCAGGCCTTCCTCGATTGGGTGCTGCAACTGCGCAAGGATCTCGGCGTGCCGCACACCCTGGGGGGCCTGAAGGTCGATGCGGCCCGTTTCGACGAGATGTCCGAGATGGCGCCCAACGATCCCACCGCCGGCGGCAATCCGGTGCCGATCACCAAGGAGAGCGCCCGCAAGCTCTTCGAGGATGCGCTGGCCGGACGGCTCTAGAGCATCGGACCCAAAAGTGGACCCACTTTTGGGATTCAATCCAATGTTCCACTCTTTGAAGAGCGCATCGTTCGACGCGGAAAACCGGGTCCACTTTTCCGCACGATGCGCTAAAAGAACATCGCTCGATCAATGACAAAGGCACCGCTGCGGATATCAGCGGTGCCTTTTGATTTGAGAGATGATGACCGGTGTTTAGGCGGCAACTTTCAGAGGCGTCTTGCGCTCGGCCCGCAGCGACTTGAGAGCCTCCGTCCAGCGGAAGAGTTCGTCGAGCATCGTGGCCGCCGAGGTCTTGTAGATGTCGGGAGCGTTGAGATTGCCGTTCTCGTCCAGGTTCTGGAACACCATCGGCATAGGAACGCCTTCCGGGATCGGCATCATCTTCAAGGTCGTGACGATCTGCTTCGCCACCTGAACGGAGCGCAGGCCGCCCGAGATGCCGCCATAGCTCACGAAGCCGGCCGGAGTGTAGTTCCATTCCCGCGAGAGGAAGTTCAACGCATTCACGAGCGCCGGGGGCGGGGCGTAGTTGTATTCGGGCGTCACGAATACGAAGGCGTCGGCGGCAGCCACGCTCTCGGCCCAAGCCTTGGTGTGAGCATGACGATAGTTCTGCTTCATCGGGTGCTCGGGCTCGTCGAAGACCGGCAGGTTGAACTCCGCCAGGTCGACCAGGACCGGCTCGAACTTGCCATGCTCGGCCGTGTATTTGCTGAACCATTCAGCGATGCTGGGGCCAATCCGGCCGGGACGGGTGCTGCCGATGATGATGTGAAGCTTGGGCTTCATGGGGCGTCCTTGATTTGCAATCGGTGAGTGGAACCCGTAAGTTCCGTTTTGTAACCGACGCTCATTAAGTAACTTATCGGCTGCTTTGCAAGGAGGCACTTTCATGTCACCCAGTCACATCCATGTGCCTGACCATTGCCGGACGGTGACCGAAATCCTGTCGCGCGTCGGCGACAAGTGGAGCGTCCAGGTTGTGGTCCAGATGGGCGAAGGACCTAAGAGATTCAATGAGTTACGCCGCTCGGTAACGGGGATCTCGCAGCGCATGCTGACTCTGACGCTGCGCGGATTGGAGCGCGACGGGCTCGTGACCCGTACCGTCTACCCGACCATTCCGCCGCGGGTGGATTACCAGCTCACAGGACTGGGTTGCTCCTTGCTCAGGACTGTACGCGGCCTCGGCGAATGGGCGATCGCCAACCGCGACGAGATTCTGGCAGCCCGGCAACGCTTCGACGAGGGCGGTGATGCTGACGGCGACGTTTCGCGGAAATTCGACGCTGCCTGATTTAGCGACCGGTCCGGTGCTCCAGGATCTCCCAGAGCGCGGGGTCCCGGAAGGTCATGACGGCACCATCGGCGCCGACATCCCGCATCTCGTCCGCCGTGAGTCCCGTCAGGACGCCGAAGGAGAATAGGCCGGCAGCCTTGGCGGCCCTCATGCCGGAGGGTGAATCCTCGAAGGCGATGGCCTCTTCCGCCTTGATTCCCAGTCGCTCCAGCGCTGTCAGATAGGGCAGGGGATCGGGCTTGCCGCGTTCGACCTCCTCGATAGTGATCTCAACCTTGAACCGCCCTGCCAGCCCGAGCACTTCCAGCATGTGGTCCGCGTTGAGACGCGGCGCGTTGGTGACGAGCGCGATCTTGATGCCGCTGCCCTCGGCCCAATCGAGGAGATCCAGCAGGCCCTCCAGCGGCTTCAGTTGTGTAGCCATGCGGCGGAAGGTGGCCTCCTTCTCGTCGGCATAGGCTTCGTGCCGGTCGACTGGCAGATGCGGCAGGAGCGAGGCGAAGATGGCCTCGTTGGTTCGCCCGATGATCTTCGAGCGGTAGATCTCCTCGTCGATCGCCACGCCCTCATCCTTGAGGACCTCGGCAAAAGCCTCAAGGTGGACAGGATCGCTGTGCACCAATGTTCCATCCATATCGAAGATCAGAGCTTTGAGCATCGGGACGTCTCTCAACAATGTCGGGCCTCGGGGCGAGGGATAGCCCGCTTCGCCTCGGAAGGCACCCCGTTGGAATTGCAACCCTGCTCTATAGATAATCGGGGACCTGATAAACCGTATAAAGCGTGATCCCACCGATGGTTCGTATCCTTTCCCGCTCAATCGATGAGATCTTCCGATGCGGGTGACCGATAAGCTGAGGCTTCTTTACGAGGGGGACACGCAGGAGGCGCACCAGTTTCGCTATGCGCTCCTGGTCTTCGACGTGACGACGATCCTTTTCATCGTCGTCACCTCCTTCCTGCCGCGATCCCCGGCCTTCGAGTGGATGGACATAATCATCGGCCTGATCATTCTGGCCGATTTCTCGGCTCGCCTCGCCATCAGCCGGACGCCATGGAGGGATCTGGCCCATCCGACCACCTGGGCTGACATCGTCACGATCGTGTCCTTTCTGGCATTGTGGATTGGGGAGGGCTTAGGATTCCTGAGAATCCTGCGCACGCTGCGCCTGCTGCGGACCTATCAGCTGCTCGCGCGCCTGCGCACCGACAGCGTCTTCTTCAGGCGCAACGAGGATATCATCATTGCCGCTGTCAATCTCTGTGTCTTCATCTTCGTCATGACCGGCTTCGTCTACGAGACGCAGCGCCGGACGAATCCGGAAATCGGCAATTACATCGACGCGCTGTACTTCACTATCGCGGCTCTCACCACCACGGGATTCGGCGACATTACGCTGACGGGGACGCTGGGACATCTGATTTCCGTCATCATCATGATCTTCGGCGTCACACTCTTCCTGCGGCTCGTGCAGGTGCTTCTCCGTCCCGACAAGGTGCGCTTTCCCTGTCCCGTCTGCGGCCTGCAGCGGCATGACAGAGACGCGGTTCATTGCAAGGCCTGCGGCACGACCCTCAATATTCCGGACGAGGGAGCGATCTGAACGCGTTATGCGTTCGGGACGATGGCGACGCCGCGCTGCATCACGAATGAGATCGATACGGGCGTGCCCGGAGCAATCGGTTCCTTGCGGCCGTACTGAACCACGAACAGGTTCCCGATGGCGCTTTCCACCTCGTATTCCACCTGCGTACCGAGATAGGACGCCTTCCGCACTGTGCCGACGAGCGCGCCGGAGGCGACCGCCGACTCGTCAATCAAAATGGCATCCGGCCGAACGGCGAGTTTGACAGCACCCTGGCTCGCATTCCTGTGTGGAAGCTGGAGGCCTACATTGCCGACATTCACCTGCGCCGTCGATCCCGAGATGCTCACGAGGTCGCCGGAGATGATGTTGGCATCGCCGATGAAGTCGGCGACGAACAGGTTCGCCGGTTCTTCGTAGAGTTCGCGCGGCGCGCCGGTCTGGGCGATGCGAGCGTTGGACATGACGATGATGTGGTCGGAGACGGCGAGCGCTTCCTCCTGGTCGTGCGTCACATAGGCGACAGTGAGGTTGAGGCTCCGCTGCAGCTCGCGGATATCCTCGCGCACCCGGCGGCGCAGCTTGGCGTCGAGGTTGGAGAGCGGCTCGTCGAAAAGCAGGACCTGCGGCTCCAGCACGAGCGCGCGGGCCACCGCCACGCGCTGCTGCTGGCCGCCGGAGAGTTCGGACGGCGCCCGCTTCTCAAGCCCTTTCAGGCCGATGAGTTCGAGCTTCTCCATCGCCATCTCGTTGGCGTCCTTCTTCGACACGCCCTGCACGGAGGGACCATAGGCCACGTTCTCCAGCACCGACATATGCGGGAAGAGCGCATAGGACTGGAACACCATGCTCACATCGCGATCAGCAGCCGACAGGTTCGTCACGTCGCGGCCACCGATCAGAATCTGGCCTTCACTCGCCATCTCAAGCCCTGCGATCATGCGCAAAGTCGTGGTCTTGCCGCAGCCGGAGGGCCCGAGCAGGGTCACGAGCTGACCCGGCTCGATGGTGAAGGACACATCGTCCACCGCAGTGACGTTGCCATAGCGCTTCGTCACATTGCGGAATTCCACCGATGCCGCCTCCTTCTTGGAGGCTACCGGGCGGGACAGGGTGCTGATGGAGGACATCTTGTTCATGGGACGGCCTGGACGGCAACGGGAGAGGGAGAGGTGCTCGCGCTGCGGCGCCCGAGGCGCCGCTCGCCGACGGCCAGCTGGATCGCCACGATGGCGAGCAGCATGACGAGGATGAGCACGGTGGAATAGGCAATCGCGAGGCCGAATTCGCCTGCCTCGACGCGGCCGACGATATAGGTCGTCGCCATGTTGTACTCGGCGGTGACGAGGAAGATCACGGCGCTCACGGCCGTCATCGCGCGCACGAAGGAATAGACGAGCGAGGCGACGATGGCCGGTCGCAGCAGCGGCAGCACCACGCGGCGCATGGTGGTCGACGAGCGGGCGCCCAGCGTCAATGAGGCCTCATCCAGGCTCTTGTCGATCTGGCTCAAGGTCGCGATGCCGGAACGCACGCCCACTGGCATGTTGCGGAAGACGAAGCACATCACGAGGATGAAGCCGGTGCCGGTAATCTCGATCGGCGGCACGTTGAAGGCGAGGATGTAGGACACGCCGACGACGGTGCCGGGAATGGCGAAACTCAGGAGCGTGCCGAACTCGAAGGCGCGCTGGCCGGAGAAGCGCTGGCGGGTGAGGAGATAGGCGGTCAGAAGACCGATGGCGGCGGTCAGCGGTGCCGAGAGTGCGGCCACCTTCACGGTAGCGAAGAACGAATCCCAGGCCGAGCCGGAGAAATAGAAGCCCGAGCCGGAACGCTCGATGCGGAAGGCCGTGAGGAAATGCTCGAAGGTCGGCGTGTAATCGCGGCCCATGGAACGGACGAAGGCGCCGACCACGATGATCGCGTAGATGGCGACGGTGAAGAGCGCCCAGGGCAGCGCCGTGAGATAGGAGGCCAGTGCCACCCGGCGAGGGAGCGGCAGGGGAATGCCGGCGTCGCCCTTGCCGGTCACCGTGGTGTAGACCTTCTTGCCGAGCCAGGCATGCTGCAGCCAGAAGGCCCCGAGTGTGAAGGCCAGCAGGATGATGGAGAGCACGGCTGCGCGGCCCTGATCCTGCTGCGCGCCCACGACGGCAAAGAAGATTTTTGTGGAAAGAACCTCGTAGTTTCCGCCCAGCACCAGCGGATTGCCGAAATCGGCGAGGCTCTCGACGAAGCCGAGGAGGAAGGCGTTCGCGAGACCCGGACGCATGAGCGGCAGCGTCACCGTCCAGAAGGTCGTCCAGCTCTTGGCGCGCAGGGTTTGTGAAGCCTCCTCGAGTGTCGGGCTGATACCCTGCACGACGCCGATCAGGACGAGGAAGGCAATCGGCGTGAAGGCGAGGAGCTGTGCGATGAGCACGCCGGGAAGGCCGTAAATCCAGCGTGAGCGCGGCACGCCGAACCATTCCCACAGCACCGCGGAGAGCGCGCCCGAGCGGCCGAAGAGCAGAATGAGAGCGAGGCCGATCACGAAGGGCGGTGTGATGATGGGCAGAACGCTCATCACGCGCAGGAGCTTCTTGTAGCGGAAGCTCGTGCGCGTCGCGATCAACGCGAAGGCCAAGCCCAGTGCCGTGGTGCCGACGCCCACGAGCAGCCCAAGGAAGAGCGTGTTCCACGCAACGCCGCAGCGCAGATCGCTCGACAGGCAATCCAGACCCCAGATCGAACGGTCCAGGAACTTCACGAAAAATTCGTATGGA
This sequence comes from Microvirga sp. GN3, assembly GCF_055792825.1. NCBI lineage: Bacteria > Pseudomonadati > Pseudomonadota > Alphaproteobacteria > Hyphomicrobiales > Methylobacteriaceae > Microvirga > Microvirga sp. GN3. The sequence continues at coordinate 13,941 of NZ_JBVVAK010000023.1, read as the reverse complement.
GCGAAGTTGCCGCTGTTGTCGGCAAAGGCACTCGCGAGGATCGTGGTGACCGGGAAGAAGACAAAGACAGTGATGAGGGCGATGACGACGCCAATGGACGAGGTGACGAAGGCATCGCCGCGACACCAGCCATGGGCCGCAAGGCCGTGGCACAGGATGATGAGGAAGGCGGTCGCGGTCAGGGCTGCGCCATAGCCCATGCCGGCCTGGCTGGGACCGGGCTCGCCGAAAAGACCTTTCAGAATATCGAGCGTCCAGCCGTTGAGGCCAATGGAGAAGCCTTGGAGAACGACGAAAGCGAGGCCGAGAAGGCCCGATGCGATGAGCCAGTTGCCGTTGGCTTGCGCCGCAGGGCGAAACACCGGAGCCAACGCCATGCACAGGGGGGCCAGGATCGGCAGGAGCCACCACGCGCCTTTGAACCCGTGGACCAGAGCCGATCCGCTGACGAAATAATCGGCGAGGGTGGGAACGGCAGTCCGGTCGAAGCCGTACCAGGGCAGGAGGGCAAAGCCGACCCAGCTCAGAACGATCCAGCCAAGGGTTGCCCGTGACATCTTCTGTTCTCGCCTCAAGACCGATGCGAAGCTCGGTCTTCACTGTGATCAGGGTATGGGGATGCCTTGGCGAAGTGAAACATCTCTTCGCCAAGGCATGCTTTATGTCCGACTATTTCGGCAGGTTCTTCACCTCGTTGTCCCACTTGGACAGGAGGCGCTTGCGCTCGGCCGAGGAACCGTATTTCGCGAAGTCGAAATTGATCAGCTTGATGTCGGTGAGCTTCGGCGCCTGGGGGGGAACCGGCGTGTTCTTATTGGACGGTACCTGATACGACTTGGCTTCCGCGCCGAGCTTCTGCGCATCGGCGGTGAGCGCCCAATCGTAGAATTTCTTGGCGTTGTCGAGGTTCTTGGCTCCCTTGATGATCGACATGGAGCCGATCTCGTAGCCCGTGCCTTCGCAGGGAGCGACCACCTTCACCGGCGCCTTGTCGACGACCATCGTCACGATGTCGTGCATGAAGGCGATGCCGGCGGTGGTCTCGCCGAGGGCCATGGCCTTGGCGGGGGCAGCACCCGACTTCGTGTATTGATTGACGTTCTTGTGCAGGGCCTTGAGGTACTCGAAGCCTTTGTCCTCGCCCATGATCTGCACGATGGTGGCGAGAAGCGTATAGGCGGTGCCGGAGGAGTTTGGATCTGCGACCTGCACTTCATCCTTCAGCTCCGGCTTCAGCAGATCCGCCCAGCATTTCGGCTCGCCGATCTTGTTCGATTGCGCGAGTTCGGTGTTGTAGCCAAAGCCGAGTGCGCCGGAATAGATGCCGACGGTGCGGTTCTTGGATTGCTCCCACTGGCGCATGGCCCAATCCTGCAGGTCACCCATCTTCGGCGACTTGTATTCTTCGGTCAGCCCTTCCTCTGCCGCCTGCATGTGCGGGTCGCCTGTACCACCCCACCAGACGTCGGCGCGGGGATTGGCAGCCTCGGCCTTGACCTGGGCGTAGATCTCACCGGAGCTCTTGCGGGTCATGGAAACCTTGATGCCCGTCTCGCGCTCGAAGGCGGTCGTCATGGCACGGCACCATTCCTCCTGGACTCCGCAATACATGACCAGTGCGCCCTGCGCCTGGGCCGTGCCTGCGGACATGAAGGACAGGGCCGTCATGGTGCCCGCCAGCATGGTTGCTGCAACGAAATTCTTCTTCACACTCATTTTATCCTCCCATGGTATTGTTTTTGTTATTGATTGGTCGGCTAAGCTCTCTCCATTGGGGCAGCGGGTCAAGAGCCTAGCCGGCCATTCAAATCTGAATCTTTAGAATAAGATGCCGGACTCAAGGCTCTTGCGAGATGCCGGTTGCGGCCATCAGCACATCGGCCAGCTCTGGCGTACAGGCGAGAACCGGATTGCCCTTCCTGAGTCCGTCCTTGGCCAGGAAATTGTTGGTCCAGCCTCCGGCTTCCTCGATGATCAGAAGCCCGGCTAGGACATCCCAGGAATTGATGTGGAGCTCGCAATAGGCATCGATGCGACCGTCCGCAACGTAAGCGAGGCCGAGCGTGCCCGAGCCGGCGCGGCGCACATTGGCGCCACTCCTCTTCAATCTGTCGACGGCGGCGATGTAGGGTTCCGGCGGCAGGCGTGATGACCAGCCAGCCTCCACGGTCGCCTGCCGCATGTCGGCAAGGCCGCTGACACGGATCGCCTCGCCGTTGAGGAGCGCGCCGCGACCGCGCCGGCCGGTGTAGAGCTCGGCCTGCATCACGTTATAGATCACGCCGATCTCGACTGTTCCCTCGCGCACGAAGGCGATGGAAATGGCAAAGTGTGGGATGCCGCGGGCGAAATTCGCCGTACCGTCGATGGGGTCGACCACCCAGACATCGCGCTCGAAGGAGCCGCCGCCCTCCTCACCGAAGAAGGAATCGTCGGGAAATAGCTCGCTCAAACGGCGCCGGATCAGCTCCTCCACCTCTGCATCGGTGGCGGTCAGGAAGTCCTGGGGGCCCTTGAAATCCGGCCGCTGCGAGCGCGGCCGTTCCAGAAAGCGCTTTCGCGCCAACACGCCCGCTTCCCGGGCGATGGCGCAGGCGGCGGCAAATCTCATCTCCAGGCTGTCTGTCGTCATCGTGTCGGGGTGTCCTTCCGGATCAAAAACGGCGTTTCCAATGTTATGTGGCAGTCATGGAACTTTGAGAGGATGGAGAATCGTATGAGGGCGGAGATCGACGATGTCCTCATATCTTTTCGAATTGATCCTTCCTTAGCCGGCTCAAATCATCTATGTTACAAACTATCTCACTAGGAATTCTACTCTCGTCGAATGCCCCAGACACCAAAAGAAGAACTCAGCCAGGTTGCGGCGCTCCCTTTCCGAATCAAGGACGGCAGGATCGAGGTGCTTCTCGTCACGTCGCGCGAGACCAAGCGCTGGCTGATTCCGAAGGGGTGGCCGATGAAGGGCAAGAAACCGCACAAGGCAGCTGCTCAGGAGGCCGAAGAAGAGGCCGGCGTGAAGGGCGAGATCGAGAACAAGCCTCTCGGCTTTTACGATTACTGGAAGCGCCGGACCACGCATTTCGATCTCTGCCGCGTCAACGTCTATCCGCTCGAAGTCTCCAAGCAGCTCAAGTCCTGGCGTGAAAAGGGGCAACGCAGAGCCCAGTGGTTCGAGGTGGAAGAGGCGGCGCATCAGGTTCTGGAACCGGCGCTCGCCGATCTCATCCGAAGCCTGCCCGAGCATGTGCAACCCCTCGCATCGGTGGGGTAGCGGGCGGAATTTACGGAAGCCCAGGGAACCCGCGGCCCTTCAAGAAGTCTTTCCCCTGACGAATGCGGTCAAGCGGCGGAGCTTGACCATTTCCATGCAGTGAGGAGACTTCGATGAAGGCGCTTGTTTGGCACGGCACCACCGATATTCGTTGCGATTCGGTTCCCGATCCGCAGATCGAGCATCCGCGCGACGCAATCATCAAGGTGACGAGCTGTGCCATCTGCGGCTCCGATCTTCACCTCTATAACCACTTCATGCCCGGCATGAAATCTGGCGACATCATGGGGCACGAGACCATGGGCGAAGTCGTTGAGGTTGGTGCCGAGTCCAAGAGCAAACTGAAGGTCGGCGACCGGGTGGTGATCCCATTCACGATCATCTGCGGCGAGTGCGAGCAGTGCAAGCGCGGCAATTTCTCTGTCTGCGAGCGCACGAACCGCAACGGTCATATCGCGGCCAAAGCATTCGGCCACGCGACGGCGGGCCTGTTCGGCTACACGCATCTGACCGGTGGCTATGCGGGCGGGCAGGCGGAGTATCTGCGCGTGCCCTTTGCCGATGCCACCCATATCAAGGTGCCGGACGGTATACCGGACGAGAAACTTCTCTTCCTCAGCGACATCTTCCCCACTGGCTGGCAGGCTGCCGTGCAATGCGACATCCAGCCGACCGACACGGTAGCGATCTGGGGCTGCGGACCCGTGGGCCAGATGACGATCCGCAGCGCCGTTCTGCTCGGGGCGAAGCAGGTCATCGCCATCGACCGGATCCCCGAACGGCTCGCCATGGCAGAGGCCGGCGGCGCCGTCACGATTAACATTGATGAAGAGAGCGTGATCGAGCGCCTCAACGAACTCTCCAATGGCAAGGGGCCCGAGAAGTGCATCGATGCCGTCGGCATGGAAGCGCATGCGACCGCGACGATCGATTCCATGTATGACCGGGTGAAACAGGCGACGATGATGGAGACGGATCGTCCGCATGTGCTGCGCGAGATGGCCTATGTCTGCCGCCCGGCCGGGACGCTCTCGATTCCCGGCGTTTACGGCGGCTTGCTCGACAAGATTCCCTTCGGGGCAATCATGAACAAGGGGCTCACTATCCGTACTGGCCAGACACATGTGAACCGCTGGAGCGACGATCTTCTGCGCCGCATCGAAGAAGGTCAGATCGATCCGTCCTTCGTCATCACGCATACGGTGTCCCTCGATGAGGGGCCTGACATGTACAAGGTCTTCCGCGACAAACAGGACGGCTGCATCAAGGTCGTCATCAAACCCTGACAGGTGAGATCATGCGCTACGAAACCGAAAGAACGCGCCGCCGTGGTCAAGCCGACACGGCAACCGACACTTTGGCCCGCGGGCTCGGCCTGTTCTCCATCGCTCTCGGGATCGCCGAAGTGGCAGCACCTCGTGCACTGGCACGAGCGCTCGGCCTGAAAGGGCAGGAGGGGCTGATCGCCGGCTATGGCATGCGCGAAATCGCAACCGGCATCGGCATCTTGGCATCGAAGGACCCGACACCCTGGATCTGGGGGCGTGTCGCCGGTGACGGGCTCGACCTTGCAACGCTGGCGACGGCTCTCGAAGGCGACAACCCGCAGAAGGGCAATGTCGGCATCGCCATGGCGGCGGTCGCCGGCATGACGGCACTCGATGTCTATTGTGCGCAGACCTTAAGCCGCGAAAGCCCGCATCCGCTGGAGCCGTTACAGGATTATTCCGACCGCACCGGCTATCCGCGCGGTATCGAGCAAAGTCGTGGTGCGGCCAGCGATTTCGAGGTTCCGCGGGACTTCCGCACGCCCGAGGCGCTGCGGCCCTATACGCAACCAGAATCGCCTCGACATCCTCAGCCGTCCATGTAACTTCGCGGCATGACAAAGCCGCCAGTTTTTACCATCGGATATGAGGGAGCGGATGTGGACCGCTTCCTCACAACCTTGAAGGACGCAGGAGTCGCAACCCTCGCAGACGTCCGCGCCGTTGCGCTCTCGCGCAAGCGCGGTTTCTCGAAATCGGCTCTCTGCGATGCCCTGACGAGCCAAGATATTGGCTATCAGCATTTCATCAAGCTCGGCACGCCGAAGGAGGGACGTCAGGCGGCTCGGGCCGGTGACGGCGACCTGATGCGCCGGATTTATTGCGACGAGGTTCTGGCCACTGAACCGGCTCAGGAGGCTTTTCGCGAACTGGAGGCTCTCGCTCAAGCCCAGCCGATTTGCCTGCTCTGTTTCGAGCGCGATCCGGCCAATTGTCATCGGCGCATTCTGGCCCAGCGTCTCGCCGAGAGGGGCTTCGAGACGGTGGATCTGACGGTTCTCTGACGCTACAAGCGAGAGGGGCACAGGAAGGCAGGGCAAGAGATGCAGGCAGTCGTCACGGCGGTGAGCAGTAGTCCCAGCCATAGCTTCAGCAAGCCCACCCGCGATTCCATCCGCCTTCTCGCTGGCCTCGGGGTCGAGGACGATGCCCATCGCGGCACAACGGTCAAGCATCGCTCCCGCGTGGCGAAGGATCCGAGCCAGCCGAACCTGCGGCAGGTTCATCTGATCCACGCAGAGCTGCACGACGAGCTACGGGCGAAGGGCTTTGCCGTATCGGCCGGCGACATGGGCGAGAACGTCACCACGCGCGGCATCGATCTTCTCGCCCTTCCGGCCGGTTCACGTCTGCTGATTGGCGAGAGCGCCGTGATCGAGGTGACGGGACTGCGCAATCCCTGCGTTCAGATCGACCGCTTTCAGAAGGGCCTGATGAAGGCGGTTCTGGACAAGGACGATCATGGCAATCTCATCCGCAGATCCGGTGTCATGGCCATCGTTCTCGAAGGCGGCGAGGTGAAAGCGGGCGATGCCATTCGGGTGGAAATGCCATCCGAACCGCACCGGCCTCTCGAGGTCGTCTGACCTTTCTCGAGTCGATGAAACAAAACTGCAGTTGCCAAGTTGAACGAACTGCACTACTTTGCGCTTAGGTTTAATTTCTAGAGAGGGAGGACTGCATGGCTTTTGTGTGCTTGCTGAACGTTCCTCCCGCGTTCGGACTTTAGGTCCGACCAGACGGGGCTCCAAGGCCCGGCAACCCTTACCAAGCTTCCATCATTCATGATCTTCGAGCGACGTCGGACGCTGTAAGCCGCCGTCTCCGCTGTCGCTCTTCAAAACTTCGGGGAGAGGTGTGCGCTCCAGGCGCCGCCTGTTCGCTTCCATGAACCAGCAGAAGAAGAGCGGGGACGCCACCCGCGACGTCTTGAGATTCACTTTCCGCCATTGGCGCGAGGAACCGCGCTATGTGGTGCTGATCGTCGTCACCATGATGGTCTCGACACTCGCCGACGTGTTCATGCCCGTCTTCGCGGGGCGCCTCGTCGATGCCATCGCCATGGGCGTCAGCGACCGCGATGCTGCATTGCATGCGGCCCTCGTCGCCTTCGCTTTCATGACCAGCCTCGGCCTACTGATGATCGTCATGCGGCACTTGGCGTTCTACGGCATCGTGGAGCTGACGCTGCGGGTGATGGGGCGTGTGGCGCAGGATGCGTTTGCGCGCGTCCAGCGTTTCTCGACCGATTGGCACGCGAATTCCTTCGCCGGCTCCACCGTGCGCAAGATCACGCGCGGCATGTGGGCGCTCGACCTGATGCACGACACGCTCCTGCTCGCTCTACTGCCCTCGCTCACGGTGCTTGCCGGCTCGATGATCGTGCTCGGTCTGCGCTGGCCGGTGATGGGCGTCGTCATCGGCCTGAGCGCGCTTGGCTACATCGTTATGACAGGCTTTCTCGCGACCCGCTATGTCGCGCCGGCGGCGCGGCTTGCGAATGCGTGGGATACACGGGTCGGCGGCACTCTCGCCGATGCCTTGAGCTGCAATCCCGTCGTGAAGGCTTTCGGTGCGGAGGTGCGCGAGGACCAGCGCCTTACATGGGTGCTGGGCAAGTGGCAGAGCCGCACGCGCCGCGTCTGGCAGCGCGGCACCAACAGCGGCACGGTGCAGTTCATCGCGCTGCTCGGCATCCGAGCTGCCATCATCGGTACGGCGATCTGGCTGTGGTGGCAGGATCGTGCGACACCGGGTGATCTCGCTTACGTGCTCACGACCTATTTCGTGATCCACGGCTACCTGCGCGATGTCGGTATGCACATCAATAACCTACGCCGCTCCGTGAACGACATGGAGGAGCTCGTCGAGATCCACCGGGAGCGCGTCGGCGTGCCCGACCGGCCCAATGCGAAGCCGATCCGCATCTCGCGCGGCGAGGTCGCGTTCGACCGTGTCACGTTCCACTATGCGGGACATGATACGCCGCTCTACCGGGATCTGTCCTTGACGATCCGGGCGGGTGGGCGCGTCGGCCTCGTGGGGCCCTCGGGATCGGGCAAGACGACACTCGTCAAGCTGATCCAGCGTCTCTACGACGTGACGGGCGGGCAGATCCTGATCGACGGACAGAACATCGCCCAGGCCGAGCAGGCATCCTTGCGTTCGCAGATCGCCATCGTGCAGCAGGAACCGATCCTGTTCCACCGCACGCTGGCCGAGAACATCGCCTATGCTCGTCCCGGTGCCGGTATGGCGGAGATCGAGCGGGCGGCACGGCTCGCCAATGCGCACGACTTCATCATGAGCCTGCCCAAGGGCTATTCCACCCTCGTGGGCGAGCGCGGCGTGAAGCTTTCGGGCGGCGAGCGTCAGAGGGTTGCCATCGCGCGCGCCTTCCTGGCCGATGCGCCAATCCTGATCCTGGACGAGGCGACCTCGGCGCTCGATTCGGAGTCCGAGGTGTTGATCCAGCAGGCGATGGAGCGGCTCATGGTGGGGCGTACCTCCATCGTGATTGCGCACCGCCTCTCGACCGTGCGCACCCTCGACCGCATCCTCGTCTTCGACAAGGGGCGGTTGGTGGAGGAGGGGGATCATCTGACCCTCTATCGCAAGGGCGGCCTCTATCGCCGCCTCTGCGACCACCAGGGGCTGGATCTCGCCAAGGCGCCCCGGTCCGACATGGCTGCCGAATAGGGATCTGGACAAGGTCCCTTCAGAATCCTAAGGAAAATCCCATGTTTGAAGTCAAAGACATCCCCATCTCCGACAACAAGCGGGACTTTTATGCTTCGCTCGCCCAGCAGCTTTCCGGACTTCTGGAAGGCGAGCCGGATGCGATTGCGAATGCCGCCAACATGTCGGCCCTGATCTATCAGTTCCTGCCCGATCTGAACTGGGCCGGGTTCTACTTCATGCGCGGCGAGGGCCTTGTTCTCGCTCCCTTCCAGGGCAAGACCGCCTGCGTGCGCATCGCGGTCGGGCGCGGCGTGTGCGGCACGGCGGTGGAGCGCAAGGAATCCATTGTGGTGCCGGACGTCCATGCCTTCCCCGGCCACATCGCCTGCGACAGTGCTTCCCGCTCCGAACTCGTCGTGCCGCTCATCAAGGACGGCAAGGTGCTGGGCGTGCTCGATCTCGACAGTCCCAACCCGAACCGGTTCGACGAGGAGGATCGCGAGGGCTGCGAGAAGCTGGTGCAGATCTATCTCAAGGCTTCCGAGTTCCCACTTTAGTCCTCAGATATGCAGCCCGCCTATATCGACACCTATTACAGCCGGACCGCCGCCACGACGGAAACCTATCCGCAGGCGACGGGACGGATCGAGGCGGATGTCTGTATCGTTGGCGGCGGATTAGCTGGACTGACGGCGGCTTTGAAGCTTGTGCGCAGCGGGCGAAAGGTCGTACTGCTCGAAGCCCAACGCGTGGCCTGGGGCGCCTCCGGTCGTAACGGCGGCTTCGTCTCGGCAGGTTATGCCACAGGACTCGCTGCCATCGAGCGCCGTGTCGGGCCCGATCAGGCGCGAGAGCTGTTCCGCCTCTCCATGGAGGGGGTGGAGATCGTCCACGGCAATATCGGCGAGTTCGGGATTCAGGATGCGCATCCAGTACCCGGCATTGCGAAGGCGCTGCGGTACGACTCGCACGGAGCCCTGCAGGCTGCGCGCGAGCGCCAGCAGCGCGAGTTCGGGTTGCAGCTTCGGTATCTGCCTCGCGAAGAGGTGGGAGAACTCTTCGTCTCGCCGAAATATCACGAGGCGGTTCTGGATGAAGGCGCCTTCCACTTCCACCCGTTGAATTACGGACGTGCGCTGACCCGCGAAGCCACACGCCTGGGCGCTTCGATTCATGAGCACTCGCCGGTGGTCTCTGCAGATCTCGACGGCGTGCGCAAGGTCGTCCGCACGAAGCATGCCGAGATTTCGGCCGAGCATGTGGTGTTCGCAACGGGCGGCTATACCGGCGGCATCCTGCCCGCGCTCAAGCGCGCCTTCCTGCCCATTGCCACTTACGTCCTGTTGACGGAACAGGCGCCGGATCTGGTGCAGAGCGCCATCCGCACGCGGGCCGCCATCCTCGATGATCGCCGGGCAGGGGATTATTATCGACTCGTCGATGACGGAAACCGGATCCTGTGGGGCGGACGTATCACCACGCGCACGACTGATCCGAGCGATATCGCGGCCCTGCTCAGGCGCGAGATGGTGACGACCTATCCGCAACTGTCCGGTTTGAAGGTCGAACTCGCCTGGTCAGGCCTCATGTCCTATGCCCGGCACCTGATGCCTCAGATCGGTCAATGGAAGCCGGGTGTGTGGTACTGTACGGCCTTCGGCGGCCACGGCATGAACACGACGGCGATTGGCGGGACGGTGATCGCGGAGGGCATTACCGGAGAGAGCGATCGCTATCGCCTTTTTGCGCCGTTCGATCTGGCATGGAATGGCGGCGTCTTCGGCCGTGCCGCAGTTCAGCTTACCTATTGGAGCTATCAGGCCGCCGATGCGGCCAGGGAGTTACGCTCCCGCTGAACGCGCGAAATCGATACTGAATCACATCTTCGCGGCGGATGCCACAATCCAAAGGCAGCTGAAGCTGAACGCAAGGGCGATCAGGTTCATGAGATAGGCCAGGGCATCATTGGCGGGGTGGCGTTTTCCCGTTTGATCCATCGCGCTTCCTCTCAAGCCGGAAGGTCTTGCGATGTGGATAATGCCTAAGCTTGCCGTCTGTCCAGATGGTTAACACATAATTTTCAGTCAACCACCAATCGTCCCGTGGATCGTTCCGAGGCGCCGGCTTTCGCAGGAGCAATCGCCGCCGCTGGAGAGCGGTTCGGCGATCCAGCACACACCTTTCGGTGTCACGCAGGTCGAGCCCTGGCGGATTCCCGCGCGGGTCCGCTCATAGGCCCGCAGCCGATGCTCACGAAAATAGGTGCGCTCCGTCGAGCGGAAGGAGGCGGCAAGATCCGTCTCGGGCAGTGGCTTTTCGCTGTCGGCCGCGAGAACGAAAGTCGGAGCGGCCAATCCGGCAAACAGGGCGAGGCAGGCGGCGATGGATGTTTTCATTCACGGCTCCCAAGGTCGAGTCTGTTCAACGGATGAAGAAACCCTCCTCGCATCATCACTTGCCAGATGGCAACCCGCCTCTCTGAGGCGGCCGATCACAAAAACCTGATCACAAATAGAAGTCGCTTTTCGACAATGCGGAGAGCGCTGCGACATTGATCTTGAAATCTGCTGACTTATCGCCGTTCACGTCACCTGATACGATGCCGTCGGCAAAGCGCAGCTCACCGGACTTGCCATGGAAAGCGTTCTTCCCAATGAAAGTGAAGGCCTGATTGCCCGTCGCAGAGGTCTTCGCATCGATGCTGCGCAGATCGATATGATCCGAGCCGCGACGGAAATCCGTGATCGTATCGATGACGGATCTGCGGGAGTCGCTCACAGCCTGGAAGATGAAAGCATCCGCTCCACTGCCCCCGGTGAGCGTGTCCTTCCCGCTTTGGCCACAGAGCTTGTCGCTGCCCGAGCCGCCTTCGATCACATCGTTGCCGCTGCGCCCGTAGAGCGTGTCCTTGCCGCCTTCACCCTTGATCGTGTTGGAGGCGCCGTTCCCGCGGAGTGTGTCGCCATAGGCGCTGCCGACAAGACCTTCGATGCTCGCATAGCTATCGCCCGAGGCGTCGCCCCGATTGCTTGACGAGGATTGCAGATCGGCGGTCACGGTGGCCTTCGCCGCGACGTAGCTTGCAATGTCGGTGCCTGTTCCGCCGTTCAGCAGATCCTTGCCGCTTCCGCCGATCAGCACGTCGTTGTTGCTCAAGCCATAAAGCTTGTCGTTGCCGCCATTCCCGCGAAGTGAGTTGCCGGCGATATTGCCCTTGATGACATCGCTTGCGGAGCCGCCAGAGGCATTCTCGATCAGGGAAAGCGTGTTGCCCTGATAGAGAAGAGCATTGGCGATGTTGCCGGCCGCAAGTTTCGAACCATCCCAATGCAGCTTCGCACGTTGCTCCTGGGACGTGGTCGTCCAGGCTCCGGGCTGGAGATCGATGGAGAGCTCGGTGGTGTAGTTGGCGAAGCTGTAGGTATCGGAACCGCCGCCATCCCAGACGGTCAGCAGGATCTGATTGCCGCCGGGAGCGCCCTGGCTGACTCCATTCACAATCATTTCACCCGTCGACGGGCTCCACGAATACAACGTGTCGCCGGCATTGGTCGCATAGTTTGCGCCGTAGATGTGCTGGACCGCGGCGATGTCGTACATCATGAGAGACTGGGCATAGCCCCAGGTCTCATTGGTATAGCCCATATCGGCCGAAGCGCCCGCATATGAGCGGTAGCTCATCACGGTATATTCCATGCCGTCGCGATCGAGCGGCATGCCCCCTTCATGGGCATGCTCGAGGCCGAGGGCGTGCCCGATCTCGTGGACGATGGTGAGATAGGCGTAATTGCCCTTCGCAGGGCTTGCATAGATGCGACTGGAATGGTTGATCCAGACGTCGCCGCCCGTTGCATCCGTTGTCGGGAAGTAAGCCCACGCGGTGCTCGGCAGGTCCGATTGCGCAAAGCGCAGATCGGCCGATGGTCCGCTTGCGCTGTCCATCTCCTGGAAGGTCAGATTGCTGACGGCCGAGTAGAGATTCAGCGCCGAACGCGTAACGAATTGCTGCCCACCATTGAACGCGCCAAACCCCTTCGCGGCCTCACCATCTCCATAGGACGAACCGTATGAGGTGGCGGTCGTGGGAAAGCTGTAGGTCAGGTTGCTCGGCACCCATTTGATGTTGCCGAGAATGGCATCGATGTAAGCGTTTCCCGTTGAACTATATGTCTCGACAGCAGGCATGGTTCTTCAATCGAATAGAGCAGAAACTGATAAGGCGAAGGTTCGTGCGAGATCTGGCCGGCAAATGGAAAGCAGCCTTGTTTTCGGAAAATAAGAAAAATCTCTTCCGGAAAGCTTAAGCGTGCCGTTCGACTGCGCTGCAACGCAAAGCGTTACAATAGATCATGGCATGCCATCGAATGGAGGCCCCAGCGAGATTGTTTTCGTCAGTTGATTTCGCGCGAACTTTATCGCTTCAGAGCCCATAACGGATTCTCGAGAGGACTAAAAGCGGATCTGCTTGAATATTACCTCGCCCGACAACATGCCGCATGGCAGCATTCCTTGTACGCCGGTTCCGGGACATCTTGTGTCAGGGCTTTCTGCGACCGGTTTTTCTGTCCCTATGAGGAAAGACGCCCGCCCCGTTTGGCGAGAGCTTGGCGGATACTCGCTTTGAAGCGGATTTGCGTATGAAGAGGTGAGACTGCGGTTCTGACGCTTTCCCCACTCACTCCTTTATCGCGCGTTGCGATCGCCTCCTGAGCCAGAAGGCGAACATCTTCAAGCCGCCATTCCTCGCTCAGCCACGTCCTGCCGATCACTTTGAGAATTTGTTCGAGCGTCGCATAGGGATCCGCGATCTCGGGCGCCGTGGCCGCATCCTTCATGATGTCCCCCCTTATGCCGGAGTTTTCCCCGGTCATTTTGGACGGAATGCCTGCCTTAAGTGACAAGTGTTCCTAGGTCACAAGTATGGCAAAGCTGCAGCCGGAAAGAAACTGCACTTTTGAACAGGTTCAGATGTCGGGGAGTGACGCCAATACTTTCCGGAAAGCGACCGGTCCGGATCGAGATTAGAACCGCCGCGCGTCAGGCGTTTGGCTGGTGCTGCCAGAGAGGATCGAACTCTCGACCTCTCCCTTACCAAGGGAGTGCTCTACCACTGAGCTACGGCAGCGCGCCAACGGGGAGGGCCGCTTACTGCCACAGGGCAGCCCTCCATGCAAGCTTGAAAATGATCTTTATTCAGCCGCCTGGATTTTCGGCTCCAGGGGGAGACGAAGCGCGGTCCAGACCTCCACCAGGGCGGCGGCCAGGGCGTCGATATGGGCGTTCGAATGGAACGGTCCTGGAGTGATGCGCAGCCGCTCGGTGCCGCGGGGCACGGTGGGATAGTTGATCGGCTGGATGTAGATGCCGTGCTTGTTCAGCAGCCGGTCCGAGGCCGCCTTGCAGGCTTCCGCGTCGCCGACCATCACCGGCACGATATGCGTGACGGTGTCCATGACGGGCAGGCCGACGCCGGTCAGGACCGCCTTGGTGCGGGCCACCTGGCGCTGCTGCTGCTGACGCTCGGCGGAGGATTCCTTGAGGTGCCGGATCGAGGCGGTGGCGGCCGCGGCGACGGCCGGGGGCAGGGCGGTGGTGAAGATGAAGCCGGGCGCGAAGCTGCGGATCGCATCCATCACGGCCCGGGTGCCGGTCAGATAG
>NZ_JBVVAK010000022.1:0-83359 GCF_055792825.1 Microvirga sp. GN3 | reverse complement strand
CTGGACGGTCGACGACGCAGAGCATCTCCTTGGGAACGGCCTTGGTGGCCGGCAGGAACCGGGTGCCGAGACCAGCGACGGGAAGGACTGCTTTGCGGATACGCTTCATTGATTGGGCCATGATTGAGCATCAAGAGGGAGGAATAATCTAAGTCAGGTCCGGGAAAAGGGAACCGATAACTGTCAAGCTTCGGCACCTCCAACGCGGCAGTGCTTTCGATGTTTCGTCGTTGCATGTGCCTCATTGCAGCTCCGACCTGAATTGGAGCTGAAGCGTTGTGGTTAAGCTGCCAACAACGGCGGTTTTGAGGAGGGGCCGCCTTGGCGATACCGATCATGATTGCCGCAGGTGACTACGGTATGACCGTGCGGAAGGCTGCATCAGGACACACTATCAACCGGCTGTTAACCCATTTAGTGTCGCATTGGCAGGGCAGATCTGTCCTGTTTCCGTGAGCGACTTCCATGTGCCAGCCGCTTTCCCTGGTGCGCCGCCTTTCCGGCGCGCTCCTTCTCGGTTTGAGCCTCACCATGGGTGTGGGCGGCATTGTTCCGCCCGCCCAGGCGCAGGACGCTTCCCAGGCCGGGTTCCAGCGCTTCGTGCAGGGGCTGTGGCCTGCCGCCAAGGCGCGGGGCGTGTCGCGGGCGACCTTCGAGGAGGCGTTCCGGGGCGTCGAGCCCGACGCCAAGATCATCGCGCTTACGAAAAAGCAGTCCGAATTCGTCCGTCCGATCTGGGATTACATCAACGGCGCCATCTCGGCTCAGCGCCTGAAGCGCGGCCAGGAGATGGCCGCCGAGTGGTCGAAGACCCTCGCCATGGTCGAGCGGACCTATGGGGTTCCGCGCTCCGTGGTCCTCGGCGTCTGGGGCATGGAGACCAATTTCGGCAGCTTCACCGGATCGATCTACGCGGTCCGGGCGCTGGCGACCCTGGCCTATACCGGCTATCGGGGCGATTTCTTCAAGGAGGAGCTGCTCACCGCACTCCAGATCCTTGAAGGCGAGCATATCGACCGCTCCAGGATGCTGGGCTCCTGGGCGGGCGCCATGGGCCAGACCCAGTTCATGCCCTCGAGCTTCATGAAATACGCCGTCGATGGCAACCGGGATGGAATGCGGGACATCTGGTCCTCGGTGCCTGATGCCATGGCCTCGACTGCCAATTACCTGCGCCAGCACGGCTGGCAGCCGGGCCTGCCCTGGGGCTTCGAGGTGGCGCTGCCGCGGGGCTTCGATTACCGGCACTTGCGGCAGGATTTCGCCCGCTGGAACGCCGTGGGTGTCCGCCGGCTGGATGGCAAAGCCATGCCGCGCTCCGGCGAGGCCAGCCTGTTCCTGCCGGGTGGAGCGGGCGGACCCGCCTTCCTGGTGACCCGCAACTACGATGTGATCAAGGCCTACAATTCCTCGGATGCCTATGCCATGGGCGTGGCCCATCTCGGGGACCGGCTCCTGGGCGGGCTGCCGATTCAGGGCTCCTGGCCCAAGGACAAGCCCATGCTGGACAAGGATCAGAGCCAGGAGTTGCAGGAGCGTCTCGCCCGCCTCGGATTCTATGAAGGCAACACCGACGGCAAGCTCGGCTCCAAGACGCGGGAGGCCGTGCGGAACTTCCAGCTGCGCCGTGGCTTGATCCCGGATGGCTATGCCGATTACGCGGTCCTGCGGGAATTGCGTGCGACCCGCTGACGGAGTTCCCGCAAGGCTCTATATTCAAGGCTGGTCCGGAATGAAGTGGAACCGCCTATGACCATGGTGCCGATTCTTCGCCGACTGCCCCTGGTCCTGCTGCTGGCAGCCCTTGGGAGCAGTGCGGGCCTGGCCCAGTCCGGCTATTATCAGCAACAGCAGCAGCCTCGGCGCGATCTGCGGGCCTATCCGCCCGGCTATTATCCCGGAAAGCTCGTGCAGCCGGCACCTCAGCGACCGCAGGGGTTCAGCCTGAGGCGCTTCTTCGGCGTTCCGGACGATCCTCCGGCGCCCGCGCGGGCGCCCGTGGCCCGGCCGCGCAGGTCCGCTCCCCCGGCGGCTGCCGTCGCCAGGCAGGAGAAGCCGAAGGTCGATCCGAGCACTCATGTGGTGGTGTTTGGCGATGCTCTGGCCGGGTTCGCCCGCCAGGGGCTTGATGCGCATTTCGCCGAAAACCAGGATGTGGAGGTCGTCGCGAAGGCGCGCGGCGATATCAGCCTCGTCCGCGCCGATCCGGCCGAATGGCCGAATTTCATCAAGGCGACTCTCGATGGCGGACAGAAAACGAGTGTTGCTGTCGTGATGCTGGGAACGAGCGACCGGCAGTCGATCAGGGAGGGGGACGAGTCGATCGAGCCCCTGTCCGACCGCTGGAAGGAGCTCTACCGGCAGCGGGTCGATGCGATTACGACCGTCTTCAAGGAGCGTCGGATCCCTGCAGTCTGGATCGGTCTGCCGCCGATGAAGAACAGTAAGATCTCCGACGACCTGGTCGCCATGAATGAGATCTACAAGGAGAGCGTCCAGCGCAACGGCGGCGCCTATGTGGATATCTGGCCCGGTTTCGTCGACGATGAAAACCGCTATACGCCCGACGGTCCCGATGTCGACGGCGAGCCTGCCAAGTTGCGCACCAACGAGGGCATATTCTTCACCCGTGCAGGCTCACGCAAGGTCGCCTTCTTTGCCGATACCGAGATCAAGCGGATCCTCGGGCAGGGCGGGACAGCGACAGCCGCCGCCCCCAATCCGGCCGATATCACACCCGCGGATGGATCGGCTGCGCCTTCGATCGAGGCAGCGATCCCCGCACCGCCGGATGCCGCCGCACCGGTCTCCCTGCCGTCGAAGCCTTTGATCGGTCCGGTCCTGCCTCTGACCCGTCAGGATGTGACTCCGGGCGGAACGCTCGTATCGGCACCGCCGAAGCTCACCGGCGACAATGCCTATACGATCCAGCGTGCCCTGCGGGTCGGAATCGCCCCAGGCTCACGTCCCGGCCGGGCCGACGATTTCCGGTGGCCCAATCCCTGAGACGATCTGAAGACATGAAAAAGCGGCGGTCATCTTGCGATGAGCCGCCGCTTTCATTGTGCAGACTTTCGAAATTCTACTCCGGCAGGGTGCTTGCCCCCATCAGGAAGGTGTCGATGGAGCGGGCGGCCTGGCGGCCTTCGCGGATGGCCCACACCACCAGGGACTGGCCGCGGCGCATGTCGCCGGCGACGAACACCTTCTCGCTCGACGTGCGGTAGCTCTTGTCGTCGGCCACCACGTTGCCGCGGCGGTCGATCGTGACACCCGATTCGTCCAGCAGGCCTGCCTTCACCGAGCCGGCGAAGCCGATGGCGAGGAAGACGAGATCGGCCTTGAGCACGAATTCAGTGCCGGCTATCGGCTGGCGCTTCTCGTCCACGCGGGCGCATTGCACCCCGGTTGCCTGACCCTTCTTCCCGACGATGCCAAGCGTTGCCGCCTGGAATTCGCGCTCCGCGCCTTCTGCCTGAGATGAGGAGGTGCGCATCTTGGTCGGCCAATAGGGCCACACCGTCAGCTTGTCCTCACGCTCCGGCGGCTTGGGACGGATGTCGAGCTGCGTCACGGAGAGCGCACCCTGGCGGAAGGCGGTGCCGACGCAGTCGGACGCCGTGTCGCCGCCGCCGATCACCACCACGTGCTTGCCGCCCGCGAGGATGGGTTCTGCCGTGACCTCCTCGTTGCCGACGCGCTGGTTCGCCTGCGTGAGATACGGCATGGCGAAATGCACGCCGGTGAGATCCTGTCCCGGCAGGTACGGATTGCGCGGATCTTCCGCGCCGCCCGCAAACAGTACGGCGTCGAACTCGTTGTGAAGCGAGGCGAAGCTCTTGTCGACGCCGACATTGACGCCGCAATGGAAGATCACGCCTTCGGCTTCCATCTGCTTCACGCGCCGGTCGATATGGTACTTCTCCATCTTGAAGTCCGGGATGCCGTAGCGCAGCAACCCGCCGGGCTTCGCCTGGCGCTCGAACACATGGACTTCATGGCCCACGCGGGCGAGTTGCTGGGCCGCCGCCATGCCGGCAGGACCAGAGCCGATCACGGCCACGCGCTTGCCGGTCGAGACGTCCGCCGGCTCAGGCTTCACGAATCCCATCTCCCAGGCCTTGTCGGCGATCGCCTGCTCGATGGTCTTGATGGTGACCGGCTGGTTTTCGAGATTCAGTGTGCACGCTTCCTCGCACGGAGCCGGGCAGATGCGGCCAGTGAACTCCGGGAAGTTGTTGGTGGTGTGGAGGTTGCGCGCGGCCTCCTCCCAGTCGTCGGACCAGACCAGATCGTTCCAGTCTGGAATCTGGTTGTGCACCGGACAGCCCGTCGGACCGTGGCAGAATGGGATGCCGCAATCCATGCAGCGTCCCGCCTGCTTCTTCAGGTCGTTATCGTCGAGCGGCAGCGTGAATTCGCGGAAGTGGCGCACGCGTTCCCCGGCGAGCTGATACTTCTGCTCCTGCCGGTCGTATTCGAGAAAGCCTGTGACCTTGCCCATGGGTTTGCCCTAAATTCCTTATTCCGCTGCCTGCAGGTTCCGGAGACGATCCATCTCCTGGAGCGCACGGCGATACTCGACCGGCATGACCTTCACGAACTTGGTGCGGTAGGTCGTCCAGTTGTCGAGGATCTCCTTGGCGCGCGTCGAGCCCGTATAGGTGTGATGGTTGGTGATGAGCTGCATCAGGCGCTCTTCATCGGGGCCGGACATGTTGGCCATGATGTCGATGCGGCCCTTGGTCTCCAGATCGCCGCCGTGATGGTGAAGGCGGCGCATCAGGTCCTCCTCCTCTTCGACGGGTTCGAGATCGACCATGGACAGGTTGCAGCGCTTGGTGAACGTGCCGTCCTCGTCGAGCACATAGGCGATGCCGCCCGACATGCCCGCCGCGAAGTTGCGTCCGGTCTGACCCAGCACGACCACGAGGCCGCCGGTCATGTATTCGCAGCCGTGATCGCCCGTGCCCTCGACCACCGCGATGGCACCCGAGTTGCGCACGGCGAAACGCTCGCCCGCGACACCGCGGAAATACGCTTCACCCGCGATGGCGCCGTACATCACCGTGTTGCCGACGACGATGGAGTTCTCAGGCAGAGCCTTCGAGTCAGGTGACGGTGCGATGATGATCTTGCCGCCCGACAGACCCTTGCCGACATAATCGTTGGCTTCGCCTTCGAG
The DNA here is from genome assembly GCF_055792825.1 of Microvirga sp. GN3. Lineage (NCBI taxonomy): Bacteria > Pseudomonadati > Pseudomonadota > Alphaproteobacteria > Hyphomicrobiales > Methylobacteriaceae > Microvirga > Microvirga sp. GN3. Next base: position 78,174 of record NZ_JBVVAK010000022.1, on the reverse strand, counting down.
ATTGAGTGTCACACCACCCGCCAGCCACGCACCGAAGCTCTGGCCTGCGGTGCCTTTCAGCTTCACGGTGATCGTGTCGTCGGGCAGTCCCTCATGGCCGTAGCGCTTCGCCACCTCGCCGGAGAGCATGGCGCCCACCGTGCGGTCGGAGCTTTTCACCTTCGACTCGATGGTGACGGCCTCGCCGCTCTCCAGCGCGGTACCTGCCTGCGCGATGAAATCGCGGTCGAGCACGTTGGCGATCGGGTGAACCTGACGCTCCAGATGGCGAATCGCTACATTCGTGGGCACTTCCGGCTTGTGGAACAGCTTCGTGAAGTCGAGGCCTTTCGCCTTCCAGTGATCGATGGCCGCGTTCTTGTCGAGAAGGTCGGACTGGCCGATCATGTCGTCGAACGTGCGGAAGCCCATCTCGGCCATCAGCTCGCGCACTTCCTCGGCGACGAAGAAGAAGTAGTTGATGACGTGCTCGGGCAATCCCTTGAAGCGCTTGCGCAGCACCGGGTCCTGTGTGGCCACGCCGACAGGGCAGGTGTTGAGATGGCACTTGCGCATCATGATGCAGCCGGCCGCGATCAGCGGCGCGGTGGAGAAGCCGTACTCATCGGCACCGAGCAAGGCTGCGATGATGACATCGCGGCCCGTGCGCAGGCCGCCGTCCGCCTGCAGCGCCACGCGTCCGCGCAGGCGGTTGAGCACGAGGGTCTGCTGGGTCTCGGCAAGGCCGATCTCCCATGGCGAGCCCGCATGCTTGAGCGAGGTGAGGGGAGACGCGCCCGTGCCGCCCTCGAAGCCGGAGATCGTGATGTGGTCGGCGCGCGCCTTGGCAACGCCTGCCGCCACCGTGCCGACGCCGACTTCAGCCACGAGCTTCACCGACACGTCGGCGGAAGGGTTCACGTTCTTCAGGTCGAAGATGAGCTGCGCCAGATCCTCGATGGAATAGATGTCGTGATGCGGCGGTGGCGAGATGAGGCCGACGCCGGGGGTCGAGTGACGAACGCGGGCGATCTTCACGTCGACCTTGTGGCCGGGCAGCTGGCCGCCTTCGCCGGGCTTGGCACCCTGCGCCACCTTGATCTGCATCATGTCCGCGTTGACGAGATATTCCGTCGTCACGCCGAAGCGGCCGGAGGCCACCTGCTTGATGGCGGAACGCTTGGACATGCCGTTCGGCAGCGGACGGAAGCGCTCCGGCTCCTCGCCGCCTTCGCCGGTGTTGGACTTGCCGCCGATGGCGTTCATGGCGAGCGCCAGCGTCTCGTGCGCTTCCTTCGAAATCGAACCGAAGGACATGGCGCCGGTGGAGAAACGCTTCACGATCTCCTGGGCCGGCTCCACGTCGTTGATGTCGACGGATGCCCGTCCCGTCTCGTCCGCCTTCTTGATGCGGAAGAGACCACGGATCGTCTTGAGCTCGTTGTCCTGTTCGTTCACGAGGCGCGCATATTCGCGGTAGCGATCCTGCGCGTTGAGGCGCACGGCGTGCTGCAGCGTCGCGACGGTGTCCGGGTTCCAGGCATGGACCTCGCCGCGCTGGCGATAGGCGTACTCGCCGCCGACATCGAGCGCATTGCGGTAGATCGGTGCGTCGCCGAAGGCGTCGCGGTGGCGGCGCACGTTCTCTTCCGCCACCTCGTTCATGCCAATGCCCTCGATCGAGGTTGCGGTACCGAAGAAGTCGCGGGACACGAAGTCGGACTTGAGGCCGACCGCGTCGAAGATCTGCGCGCCGCAATAGGACTGGTAGGTGGAGATGCCCATCTTGGACATCACCTTGAGCAGGCCCTTGCCGATGGACTTGATGTAGCGCTTGATCGCCTCATCCGCGTCCACCTCTTCCGGCAGCTCGCCGTTTTCGAGCATATCCGCGATAGTCTCGAAGGCGAGATACGGATTGATCGCTTCCGCGCCGTAGCCGGCAAGGCAGGCGAAGTGATGGATCTCGCGCGGCTCGCCGGACTCGACCACGAGACCGACAGAGGTGCGAAGCCCTTTCCGGATCAGGTAGTTGTGCACGGCGGCTGTGGCGAGCAGCGCCGGGATCGGAATGCGGTCCGGACCGACCATGCGATCGGTGAGGATGATGATGTTGTAGCCGCCATGCACGGCCGCTTCCGCGCGGTCGCAGAGGCGATCAAGTGCGCCATCGAGCGCAGCTGCGCCGAGTTCGGCGTCATAGGTGATGTCGAGGGTCTTCGTGTCGAAGCGGTCCTCGAAATGGCCGATGCAGCGGATCTTCTCCAGATCCTCGTTGGTGAGGATCGGCTGACGCACTTCGAGACGCTTGCGGCGCGATGTGCCTTCGAGATCGAGGATGTTCGGGCGCGGGCCGATGAACGACACGAGGCTCATGACGAGCTCCTCGCGGATCGGATCGATCGGCGGGTTCGTCACTTGTGCGAAATTCTGCTTGAAATAGGTATAGAGCAGCTTCGACTTGTCGGAGAGCGCGGAGATCGGTGTGTCCGATCCCATGGAGCCAACGGCTTCCTGGCCGGTCACGGCCATGGGCTGCATCAGCAGCTTGAGATCTTCCGCAGTATAGCCGAAGGCCTGCTGACGGTCGAGGAGCGACACATCCGTGCGTGATTCACGTGCCTGCACGGGCTTCAGGTCTTCCAGCACGATCTGCGTACGCTTCAGCCAATCCTTGTAGGGATGGGCGTTCGAGAGCTGCTGCTTGATCTCGTCGTCCGAGACGATGCGGCCTTCCTCCAGGTCGATGAGCAGCATCTTGCCCGGCTGCAGGCGCCACTTCTCGACGATTTTCTCTTCCGGAATCGGCAGCACGCCCATCTCGGAGGCGAGCACCACGAGACCGTCGTCGGTCACGAGATAGCGTGCAGGACGCAGGCCGTTGCGGTCGAGCGTCGCGCCGATCTGCTTGCCGTCGGTGAAGCACACGGCGGCGGGGCCGTCCCATGGCTCCATGAGAGCGGCGTGATACTCATAGAAGGCACGCCGGTCGTCGTTCATGAGCGGGTTGCCGGCCCAGGCTTCCGGGATCAGCATCATCATGGCGTGCGAGAGCGAGTAGCCGCCGCGCACCAGGAATTCGAGCGCGTTGTCGAAACAGGCCGTGTCGGACTGGCCCTCATAGGAGATCGGCCAGAGCTTCGAGATGTCGTTGCCGAAGAGCTCCGAGTCCACGGAGGCCTGACGCGCCGCCATCCAGTTCACGTTGCCGCGAAGCGTGTTGATCTCGCCGTTATGGGCGACCATGCGGTAGGGATGCGCGAGCTGCCAGGTCGGGAAGGTGTTGGTGGCGAAGCGCTGGTGCACGAGGGCGATGGCGCTCTCGAAGCGCTCGTCCTGCAGGTCGAGGTAGTAGTCGCGCAGCTGCGTGACGAGCACCATGCCCTTGTAGACGATGGTGCGCGAGGACAGGCTGACCGGGTAATAGCCGGCGGTGCGCGCGTCCTTCATGTCGTAGACGGCGTTGGAGATCACCTTGCGGGCGATGAACAGGCGGCGCTCGAAGGTCTCGGCATCGTCCATGCCCTTGCCCTTGCCGATGAAGATCTGGCGGTGCTGCGGCTCGGTGGCCTTCACGCTCTCGCCGAGATCGCTCGAATCCACCGGCACGTCGCGCCAGCCGAGAACCTGCAGGCCTTCATCGGCGATCGCCTTGGTGACGATCTCCTCGACGAGCTTAAAGCCTTCCGGATCGCGCGGCATGAACAGGTGGCCGACACCGTACTGGCCTTCCTCGGGCAACCAGATGCCGACCTTGGCGCACTCGGCCGCGAAGAACTTGTGCGGGATCTGAACCAGGATGCCGCAGCCGTCGCCCATCTTAGGGTCAGCGCCGACCGCGCCGCGATGGTCGAGATTGTGCAGGATGGACAGGCCCTGCTCGACGATGTCGTGCGACTTGCGGTTCTTCATGTCGGCGATGAAGCCGACGCCGCAGGAATCCTGCTCGTTGGAAGGATCGTAGAGGCCCTGGGCGGCGGGCAGGCCCGGATCGCGCACCACTTTGACCGTATCCGCCATCGTGGCCGTGCGGCTCGGCACTTGGGTTTCCAGGCTCTTGATCGGCTCGTCGCTCATGGCAGATCCTCACATCCGAACGCGTATTCAGGTTTTTTGAGGCGGCTTTTGGGCCCGCCGGATGATCGGATCGTCCGGAGTGCCCGCCGCTTCTTCGGGTTTTCGAGGGTTGGGTCCGGCAGGGGAGCCCGCACCTCGCGGGCACCTTTGGGCTGTCGTCAGCCCAGAGTCGCCCGTTCCGCCCACGTTTTGCGGGCGGTTTTCGTGGTATCTCGTTTCGTTCGCGTCAGGCGAAGCATCAAGAAAACCCCAGGGCGAAGGTAGGAGTGCAGGCACTCCAAAAGGGACAGCATCGCTGTCCTAATAGAGGCAAAGTGCCAGAGTTCGACGCAGCGCACAAGAGGGTTTAGAAATATTTTAGACAAAAGTTACAAGCCGACGACTCGGAATGTAACAAAAACAGCTTTTCGGCCCTAGGAACGAAAGTCTCCGCCGATGGGTCAATGACCTTGACATGTTGTTCGTGGCTGACAGAGCAGTCTAGCCATACCTGAATGGGCATTCCCCTTTCCCGGACGATGCTCTAGAGCATCGGATCCAAAAGTGGATCCACTTTTGGATCCAATCCGATGCTCCACTCTTTGAAGAGCGCATCGTTCGGTGCGGAAAACCGGGTCCACTTTTCCGCACGATGCGCTAGGAAACGCTTCATGAATTTCGCGAGCGACAACATCGTGGGGGCCAGCGCTCCCGTTCTCCAAGCCATCATGCAGGCCAATGCCGGGACCATGACGGCTTACGGCAACGACGAGATCTCGAAGCGCGTCAGAGCGCGTTTCAACGAGATCTTCGAGCGCGAGGTTTCCGTGTTCTTCGTGACCACCGGGACGGCCGCCAACGCACTGGCCCTTGCCTCCGCCGTGCCGCCCTACGGCCTCTGCGTCTGCCACCGGGAGGCGCACATCATCGACGATGAGTGCGGCGCGCCGGAATTCTTCATGCATGGAGCGAAGCTCGCAGGCCTGCCGGGCGTTGGCGCCAAGCTGAGCGCCGAAGACATTGTGGTCTATCTCAAGAGCCTCCCCAAGGCGGTCAAACAGATGCCGCCGAAGGCGTTGTCAATCTCGCAGGTGAGCGAGGGCGGCATGGTCTACAGCCTCGACGAGATTGCGGCCCTCGGGGCGATCTGCCGCGAGCATGGCCTGTCCTTCCACATGGACGGTGCGCGCTTCGTCAACGCCCTCGTGTCGCTCGGCTGCACTCCGGCGGAGATGACCTGGAAGCAGGGCGTCGACATTCTCTCCTTCGGCGCAACCAAGAACGGCGGCCTGATGGCCGAGGCCATCGTGGTGTTCAGGAAAGATCTGGCGGAAGCGCTCGACTACCGCTCCAAGCGCGCCGGCCAGATCATCTCCAAAGGCCGTTTTATCGCGGCACAGTTCGAGGGCTATTTCGCCGACGATCATTGGCTCGACAATGCGCGCCATGCCAATCGCATGGCAGCACTCCTCTCGGAGGGCCTCCTGCAATTGCCCAGCGTGCGTTTGGCTTGGCCGACTCAAGCCAACGAGGTCTTCCCGATCATCCCGAAGACACTGGACCAGACGCTGAAGACCGCTGGCATTCTCTACAATCCTTGGACCGAATTGAGCCTGCCCGAGACCGAGCGGGTCGGCGATCACGAGGTGTTGATCCGCCTCGTTACCTCCTGGGCCTCTAGGGAAGAGGACGTCCGCAGGCTGCTGGAGGTCGCTTCTTCGGGATTATCGCGCGAAGCCGCCGAGTGATTGCCCTAACCCTGCCGCAATCACCCGCGATTGCTTTTCTCCAGAGACCCTTGACCGACGGGGCCCCTCCAGCCCCAGCGGGACACCAAGGACCAGGATCCGACAAATAAAAAGCGCCCCGGACGAACCGGGGCGCTCTTCGTTTGGGCTCAGAAAACTGGTTACGCAGCCTGCTTGGCTTCGATGGCCTGAGCACCGTTCGAGGAAATCGGAATAAGCTTCGGCTTCTTGGCCTCCGGGATCTCGCGAACGAGGTCGAGATGGAGCAGGCCGTTCTCGAGGGCCGCACCCGTCACCTGCACGCCGTCAGCCAGCTGGAAGCGCCGGTCGAAGCTGCGCGCCGCGATGCCCTGATGGAGCACGTCGGTTTTACGCTCTTCGGAGGGCTTGCGCTCGCCGCGGACGGAGAGGGTGTTTTCCTTGACCTCGATGGTCAGGTCACGGTCGGTGAAGCCGGCAACCGCGATCGAGATGCGATAGGCATTCTCGCCGGTGCGCTCGATATTGTAGGGCGGGTAGCTCGGGGCCGCATCGACGCTGACAAGCTGGTCGAGCATCGAGAAGAGACGGTCGAAGCCGACCGTGTTGCGGTAGAGGGGAGCAAGATCGTACTGTCGCATGGCATATCCTCCGCTTGAAGCGACATGCAGAATGAGGATCCACCGTGAAGTGGCTGGATCCGGGTTGATGTGCCGCCATCATGGCCGGCACATTTTTCGATGTGGGAGCCGATACGTTTGCTTTCAAGAGGCACGTTTCTTAAGCTCAGGACGCCCTATAAAAGCGTGAGCTTTTGAGTTGGAAACTCCCGTGGAATTCATCGCCACCCCTGACAATCCCGTGCCCGGCGAGCCGAAGCTCGTCAGTGTCACGACGCGCGACGGCATCACGCTTCGGGCCGCCACCTGGACGCCGGAGACCGAGGAACCTCAAGGGACGGTCTGCATCCTGCAGGGCCGCGCGGAATTCATCGAAAAGTATTTCGAGACGGTGGGCGAGTTGCTCGATCGCGGCTTTGCCGTCGTCGCCTTCGACTGGCGCGGGCAGGGGCTCTCCGGACGGCAGGTGAAGAATCCCCGCAAGGGTCATGTCCGGCGCTTTTCCGATTTCCGGCACGACCTGGAGGCGATTCGCGACCAGATCCTGGTGCCGCACATGCCGCAGCCGCATTTCGGCCTCGCCCATTCCATGGGTGGCGCCATCGCATTGAACGCGGCTTATGAAACCTGGCTGCCCTTCCGCCGGCTCGTGACCACGACGCCGATGATCGCGCTCTGCATCATCAAGCGCACTCGCACCAGTGCCTTTTTTGCGAGGAGCCTGCGGTTTCTCGGAATGGGCGGAATGTTCGTGCCCGGCGGCGGCGAGACGTCGATTTCCACCATGCCGTTCAAGGGCAATCGCCTGACATCCGATCCCGTGCGCTATGCCCGCAACGCCGAGGCTGCCCACGCCATCGGAGCCGGTGCCATCGGAGCTCCGAGTGTGGCTTGGCTCGACGGCGCCTTCCGCCTGATGAAGCGCTTCGCCGATCCGCGCTACGCCATCAAGATCCGCCTGCCGACGCTCATCGTGGCGGCCGGCGTCGATCCGGTCTGCGCCACCCCGGCCACCGAGCGCTTTGCCTCACGGCTCAAGGCCGGCTCCGTCATCGTCATTCCGGGCGCCCGGCATGAAATCCTGATGGAGCGGGATGCGATCCGCGAGCAGTTCTGGGCCGCCTTCGACGCCTTCATTCCCGGCACCCCCGATCCGGAAGTCGGAGCGAAGCGCAAGTTCGCTGAAGCCGGTTTAGCGGCTGAGCAGCTCGATGGCGGCGGCGTGGACCCGGCGGTCGCCCGCAGCGACGATGCGCCCGCCATCGGCCGCTGAGCCCCCCTCCCAGGTGGTCACGATGCCGCTGGCCCCCTCGATGATCGGGACAAGAGCCGCGATGTCGTAGGGCTTCAGTCCCGACTCGACCACGAGGTCGATATGGCCTGCGGCCAGCATGCAATAGGCATAGCAATCGCAACCGTAGCGGGCGAGGCGAGCGACGCTCTCCACCCGATCATAGGCGCGCAGCTCGTCGCCCGCGAAGAGGCGCGGGCTGGTGGTGGAGATGACGGCATCCTTGAGCGAAGCGCAACGGCGCGTCAGAAGCCTGCGCTCGCCGCCCGGACCCCGATAGGTCGCGCTGCCGCCGTCGCCGAAAAAGCGCTCGCCGGTGAAGGGCTGGTGCATCATGCCGAAGACCGGCTGGCGCTTGTAGGTCAGCCCGATCAGCGTACCCCAGGTCGGAAGCCCGGCGATGAAGGCCCGGGTTCCATCGATGGGATCGAGCACCCAGACGTAATCCGCATCCTCGCGCTCGGCGCCGAATTCCTCGCCGACGATGCCGTGGGTGGGGAAGCTGCGCTTGATCAGGTGGCGCATGGTCGCTTCACTCGCGCGGTCCGCCTCCGTGACGGGATCGAAGGCGCCACCGCGGGACTTGTCTTCGGTCGCGATGGCCGTGCGGAAGAAGGGCAGGATCGCCTGGCCCGATTGGGTCGCGAGCTCGTTGACGAAATGCGTGAAGTCGATGAGCCCCATGTCGCGCGTATCCCCTGAAAGACTAGTGCGGGCGCCCTTGGCCCGCTGGCGATCAGCTTTTATCAAGCGCATGGCGCGCGGCAAGAGAGCGGCAGCGTCAAAGGGGTACGGTATCGATGAATTTTGCGCCCAAGCTTGGCACGACCCGTTCGGAAGCGGCCCTGCTCCTGATCGCGGTGCTCGCCGCTCTCTATGCGGTCAGCCAGTTCCTGCGCAATTCCATCGGCGTCATCGCCAACGATCTGGCCCGCGAGCTTCATCTCTCGGCCACCCAGACGGGCCTGCTTTCCAGCGCCTTCTTCTTCTCCTTCGCGGCGGTTCAGATTCCCATTGGCATTCTCATCGATCGCTATGGTCCGAAGCGGACGATGCTGGCGACCGCCGTGCTAACGGTGGCTGGAACTGTCCTTTTCGCCCTTGCTCCTTCCGCTTCACTGCTCATCGCCGCACGGGCACTCATGGGGCTTGGCTGTTCCACCTTCTTCATGGCGCCGCTCGTGATCTATGCCCGGCGCTTCCCGCCGGAACGTTTCGCCGGGCTTACGAGCCTGCAGATGGGCTTGGCCAATTTGGGCACTCTGGCGGCGACGGCGCCGTTAGCCGCCTCGGCGGCCGTCTTCGGCTGGCGTACCTCGTTCCTTGCGGTGGCCGCCCTGACGATCGTCATCGTTCTCGCCATCGCCTGGATCGTGCCCCGGGATTCCGGCAGCCAGCAAACGAAGGAAACCTGGGTGGCCACCTTCCGGGGCGTATCGGATGCCTTGAAGGTGCCGTCCTTCTGGCCGGTCTTCTTCATGCACCTGACCACCTATGGGTGCTTTGCCTCTGTCGTCGGGCTCTGGGGCGGGCCATGGCTGTCGGATGTGCACGGGGCTGACCTCGGCACGAGGGGCAGTATCCTGCTCCTCGGGGCAACGGCGCAGATCTGCGGCATGCTTCTCTGGGGGGCGATGGATCGGTTCTGGGCCAGCTACAAGAGGCCCGTTTTGATCGGTAGCACGGCAACAATCCTGCTTCTGAGCGTCCTCGTCCTCACGCCTCTCGACCGAACCTCCGCTGCTGTCTGGTTCCCTCTGTTCGGTCTCTGCATCGCCTATACGCCCATCCTCACCAGTCACGGAAAGTCGCTGTTTCCACCATCTCTGACAGGCCGGGGTATCACGCTGATGAATATCGGCACCATGGGAGGGGCCTTCCTCTCTCAGAGTGTGACGGGAATGCTGATCGATCTGATGGGACGGTCGGACCAGGGCCTCTACCGGCCCGAGGGTTATCGGCTCGTTTTTGCGGCTCTCGCGGGCTGGCTGCTCCTCAGTCTTGCCTTTTATGTCAGAGCCATCGACCCGCATCCCGGCAGCCATGCATATAGGGCATGACAAAAGCAAAGATTTTTGTTGCATTTTGTGCGATGCGGCGTAATTATTGCAGTGCGATATGGCGATGGCGTCGCCTTATCGTAGCCCTTCTTGGGCGTTTCCTCCCTAAACTTCGGGCCGCTGGCAACAGTGGCCTTTTTTCTTGCCTGGTTGAGGGAAAAGGCGCCGGGGATCACTCCGCCGCGATGGGCCGGATCGTCAATTCACCCTCGATATCCGCAATCACCTGAGCAAAGGCCTGGGCCAAGTCGTCCGCTAGGACCGCGAAGCCAGGTTTCTGGTGCATGCTGCGCTCGTCCATATAGAGCGCGCGATTGATTTCGATCTGGAGCGCATGCCGTCCGAGGGCCGGTTCGCCGTAATGCTCGGTGATGAAGCCACCCGCATAGGGCTTGTTGCGGATCACCGTATAGCCGCGTCCGCGCAAGGCCGCCTCCACGAGGTCGATCAGCAGGGTGGCGCAGCTCGTGCCGTAGCGATCCCCCAGCACGATGTCGGCCTTGGCCCCGTCCTCGCGGCTGACGCTGGAGGAGGGCATGGAATGGCAATCGATGAGGACAGCATGCCCGAAATGCTGGGCCGTGCGGCGCACGAGATGCCGAAGGGTCCGGTGATAGGGCTTATAGAGCCATTCGATCCGGTGCAGGGCTTCCTCCACATGGAGGCGCGTGCGGTAGATCTCCTGTCCGTCGGCCACGATGCGCGGAATGGTCCCCAGGCCCCCGGCCACCCGCATGGAGCGGGTATTGGTGAAGGGCGGCAGGCGGCCATCGAACATGCGGGAATCGAGTTCGTAGGGCTCCCGATTCAGGTCGAGATAGGCCCGCGGAAAGCGCGCCGTCATGAGAGGGGCGCCGAGATCCGTCATCGCGCCGAACAGCTCGTCGACGAAGGCGTCCTCGGATCGCCTCAGAGCGACGGCGTCGAGCCGGGACGCAGCCAGAAAGGAAGCCGGATAGACTGCTCCCGCATGCGGCACGTTGAAGACGAAGGGAATCGTCTGGGCCGAAGGTTCGGTGACGGTGAAGGGAGGATCGAACTCATCGACGATGGTGGGCCGCATCAGAAAATGTGCTGTGTTGGAAAGGGAAATCAGGTGTTCGGACTAGTGTAAGGCAGCGTTGCCGCCTGTCCATGACAATATCGTAGCAACGCCGCATCGTACTTTCACGGCTTGTTTACCCCAATGCGCGATGAAGAGGCTAAGACCATCCGCCACGATTCGGGACTGGCAACCGATGAAGATCCTTCTTGCCGAAGACGACAACGACATGCGCCGCTTCCTCGTGAAGGCGCTCGAGAACGCGGGCTACGACGTCGCCTCGTTCGATAACGGCCTTTCCGCCTATAACCGCCTGCGCGAGGAGCCCTTCGAGCTTCTTCTGACGGACATCGTCATGCCGGAGATGGATGGCATCGAGCTGGCCCGTAAGGCCACCGAGCTCGATCCGGAAATCAAGGTGATGTTCATCACCGGCTTTGCCGCGGTCGCCCTCAACCCGGATTCCCAGGCCCCGCGCGACGCCAAGGTCCTGTCGAAGCCGTTCCACCTGCGCGACCTGGTGAGCGAAGTCGATAAAATGATGGCTGCCTAAAAAAGGGCGGCCTTCAGGCTTGCGCCAAGGCCCGCTTGTGGGTATATCGCCCCCACAGCCGAAGCGGGACGTCAAAATCACCGTTTCCCGGGCGCGTAGCTCAGCGGGAGAGCACTACGTTGACATCGTAGGGGTCGCTGGTTCGATCCCAGCCGCGCCCACCATTTTCTTTTTCCGGCCTTCCCGAAGGGCCGCAGGAGACCGGATATGAAGATCCGTAACTCGTTGAAGTCGATCCGCGGCCGTCACCGCGACAACCAGCTGGTTCGTCGCAAGGGCCGGGTCTACATCATCAACAAGACCCAGAAGCGCTACAAGGCTCGCCAGGGCTAAGTTCGCTGCGGCAATGCCGCACACAAGAATCTGAATTGACCGCGCATGCCGGGATCCTAAAATCCCGGCATGCGCTTTTTCGCGTCCATACTGATCGTATCGCTGAGCTTGGCCACACTCCCGTTGAGTGCGCAGGAGCCTGCGCGTCCCAAGGATTCGAAGGAGCAGGCCCAGCCGCCTCAGGTCCGCCCGCGCGCTTCCACGCTGGATGAGCTCTTCGAACGTCTCGGCAAGGCCCAAACCGAGCGGGAGGCCGAGGGCATCGCGTCCTTGATCGAGCGGCGTTTCGCCCGGTCCGGCTCCGATACGGCCGATCTTCTTCTGAGCCGGGCAGCGGAAGCCTTCAACAAGAAGGATTTCCCGCTCGCCATCGAGCTGATCGACCGCGTCCTGGTGCTCCAGCCCAACTGGGCTGAAGCCTGGTACAAGCGGGCGACCGTCTTCTACCAGCTCGACGATCCGGTCGGCGCCATGGCCGATCTGCACCGGGCGATCAAGATCGAACCCCGCCATTTCAACGCTTGGACCGGGCTTGGCCATATCCTGATGGCCTCGGACGACAAGACGCGGGCCCTGCAGGCCTATCGCCGGGTGCTCACGATCAATCCGCAGATGACCGACGTGAAGACCATCGTGAACCGTCTCGGCCCCGAGGTTGACGGGCACGACCTGTAAATCCACGTTGCAGGGATGTCCCTGCTTCTTCTCATCGTTGTTGCGCTTCTCCTCGTTCTCGGTTCGGGGGCCGCGTTCACCTATCTCTATGCCTGGTGCATCGAGCGGCGTTTCCCGCCGACCGGCCGGTTCGTCGAGGTCGAGGGCTGTCGTCTCCATTACCGGGAGGAGGGACCGAAGGATGAGCCGCGCGGAACGGTCGTCCTGCTGCACGGCGCCTCATCCAACCTCGTCGAATCCATGCTGGGCCTCGGCTGGGCGCTCTCGCAAAGCTACCGGGTCCTCGCCTTCGACCGCCCGGGCCATGGCTGGAGCGAGCGCAAGCCCGGCATGAGCGAAGCGGAGCCCGCCCGGCAGGCGGCCCTCGTCGCGGGAGCTTTGAGGCAGTTGGGCGTTCGCAACGCCGTTATCGTCGGGCATTCCTGGTCGGGAACCATTGTCCCACAACTCGCCCTCGATCATGCCGATGTGACGGGGGCGATCCTCGTCCTTTCCGGCATTACCTCGCCCTGGCCCGGCGGCACGATCGGCTGGTACCGGCGCCTGATCGATTCCTGGACTGGCTGGCTGCTGTTGCGGACGCTTGCCGTGCCGCTTCTTCTCGTGCTCCGGCCCTGGATCAAGGAAAAGACGTTCTGGCCGCAGCCGGCCCCGCGGGGCATCGTGAAAAAGGGCTTCATTCCGCTCGCCTTCCGGCCGAGATCCTATGAAGCCAACATGCAGGACTTCGCGGTCATGTACGATGCGGTCGTGCGGCAGAGCGTGCGCTATCGGGACATTCGCCTGCCGACGGCGGTGGTGGCCGGTGACAGTGACGAGATCGTCTGGACCGATCTCCACAGCCTCTCCTTCGCCCGGGAGGTGCCGAGGGCCGAGCTGATCCTGATGCCGGGCATCGGCCACATGCCGCAATATGCCGATCCGGAGACGGTCCTTGCCGCCATCGTGGCCCTGGCCGAGCGGATCGCGCCGGCCAGGGTCGGGGTCGGTTACGCCTGAGCGGCGTGTTCCTGGTTGACGAAGGCGATGCGCACCATGTTGGTGGCGCCCGGCGTGCCGAAGGGCATGCCGGCCACGACGATGATGCGGTCCCCGACGGTCGAGTGGCCCTCGCGCAGGGCGAACTTGCAGGCGCGGAAGGCCATGTCGTCGATGTCGCTGGCATCCTTGGTGCGGATCGAGTGCACACCCCAGACCAGCGCCAGGCGACGGGCCGTGTTCTGGCTCGGGGTGAGTGCGATCACCGTCGAGTTCGGCCGCTCGCGGGCGATGCGGAAGGCCGTCGAGCCTGAGAAGGTCCAGGCTGCCACCGTTTTGATATTGAGCGTGTCGGCAATCTGGTGCGAGGCCGCCGCAATGGCGTCCGAGCCGGTGGCTTCCGGCTCCGCGTTCAGGGTGCGCATGATCGACCAGTAGCTCTGGTCCTGCTCCACCTCTTCGGCGATCCGGCTCATGGTGGCCACGGCGTCAACCGGATACTGACCCGAGGCGCTCTCGGCCGAGAGCATGACTGCATCGGCTCCGTCATAGACGGCAGTCGCCACATCGGAGACCTCGGCGCGGGTCGGGACCGGCGCGGTGATCATCGATTCCAGCATCTGGGTCGCCACGACGACGGGTTTGCCGAGGCGGCGCGCCGTGCGGATGATCCGCTTCTGGATACCGGGGACCTTCTCCAGCGGCATCTCGACGCCGAGATCGCCGCGGGCGACCATGACCGCGTCGGAGATCTCCGTGATCTCGTCGAGGCGGGCGATCGCCTGCGGCTTCTCGAGCTTCGACATGACGAGCGCGCGGCCGCGGGCAACCTTCTTGACCTCGGCCACGTCCTCGGGGCGCTGCACGAAGGAGAGCGCGATCCAGTCCACACCGGCATCGAGCGCCGCTTCGAGATCCGAGCGGTCCTTGTCGGTCATCGCGGCAACCGGAATCGTGGTGTCGGGCAGGCTCACGCCCTTGCGGTTGGAGATCTTGCCGGCGACTTCCACAATCGTGGTGGCCGAGCCCTGCTTCACGCTTTTCACGCGCAGCCGCAGCTTGCCGTCATCGATCAGGATCGTGTGGCCGGGCTCGAGCGAGGACAGGATCTCGGGATGCGGCAGGTGCACACGATTCTTGTTGCCGGGTGTCTTGTCGGCATCGAGCGTGAAGCTCTGGCCTGGCTCCAGCATGGCGCTGTCGCCCTCGAACGCGCCGACGCGCAGCTTGGGGCCCTGCAGATCGGCGAGGATCGCAATGGGGCGCTTGAACTTGGCCTCGACGGCGCGGATCATTTCGACCCGCTCCTTCAGCTTCTCACGCGGCAGATGGCTCATGTTGAGGCGGAAGACGTCGGCGCCGGCCTGGAACAGCTTGGCGATCATCTCCGGATTCTCGGAAGCCGGTCCCAAGGTTGCTAAAATCTTCGTACGCCTGTCGCGTCTCATCGTCATGGCCCCCCTGGCCGATTCGTTTCGGTGAGCTGGATCGTCCAGCTCTTCTGTTCACCTGTATCGACTTCGAAGAAGCCGCTGCGATCAAAGCCTCTGGCGAGGCAATCTTCCGTTCCGCGAATCGTGAATTCGCGCTCCCGGGTGCACATGAAGGAGCGTCCGCTCCATTCGCCGCCCCGGTCGTAATCGATGGCATAGACGTAATAGAAGCGCCCGCCGAGCTGCCCCTTGAGCAGGGTCTCGCAGCCGCGGGCGTTGAGATTCCACCAGCCTTCCGTCACCCACCCTTGAGCATCCCGGTAGCCGAGCGCGATGCCGACCCGGCTCGAGGTCATGTTGCACAGGCGCAGGTCCGCCTTCGCGGGCGATGCGGCCAGCAGGCATCCGCCGGCGAGAAAGGTTGCGAGTGCAAGGCTTCGCCGCCAGCGCGGAGACGATGTGAGAAATGCGGCCGTCATGGATGCGGTATGATCGAATCGAAAGGAATGAAATCGCACAATGCTGTGAGAACTATGTCGAATCGTTGTCGGTCAGAAGTTCAGCCGGAGCAAGACCTTACAGCAAGGATGCTGTCAATTTTGCAGGCCGCATGGCCTTTCCGACACTATCGGCCTGTCGCCGCCCTTCATATGGAGGGGCAGGCAACCGTTCTATTCGACGACGGCCTCAGGCTTTGGCCGCGCGATCCAGATGCCGAACAGGATCAAGGCTCCCCCTAGGCTCTGCACAAGCGTCAGTTCCTCGCCCAGGATCGCCCAGCCGAACACGGCCGCCGCAATCGCCTCCAGGAAGATCACAAGGGATGAGAAGACCGCCGGCAACCGTCCGAGCGCGATGGCGAGCAGCCCCTGGCCGCCCGCATGGCTGACATAGGACATGGCGAGAAGCGCCGCGATGCCCTGCGCCGTCTGCGGGATCACCCGCGTGTCGAAGAGAACCGCGATGACGAGAAGAATGGCGGAGGTGATCAGCCCGGCCTCGAAGGTGACCCGCGCGGCGCCTGCCGTCTTCCTGGCCTTGCTCGCAGCCAGAAAATACATGCCGAAGAAGAACGCCGTGGCGACTCCGTAGAGGTCTCCTTCGATTCTGGCCGGATCCGCATGAAGGCTCTGGCCGATCAGGGCGGTGCCGCCGAGAAGGCAGAGGGCAAGGCCCATGAAGGTGCCGCGCGATACCTGCTGCCTGAACACCAGCCAGACGGTCAGCACGACGAAGAGCGGCGCCATGGTGGCGAAGAAGGTGGCGTTCGCCACCGTCGTCTTGAGAATCGCCAGGTGCCAGAAGAAGAGGTCGCCTGCAAAGACGATGCCAGCCAGAATGCTTGCCTTGGAAAAGCGGACTTTTGGCGCGTCGGCGGGAGCGCGCTTCTCCTCGATTCGCATCCACGCATAGAGCAGGGGCAGGCAGAGCGAGACGCGCCAGAAGGCGCTGGCGAACGGCCCCACATCGGCCGGTGCCCCGCCCATATCGGCTGAGGCGAAGCGCACGAATATCGGGGAAATCCCCATGGCGACGGCGCCGAGACACAGGGCGGCAAAAGCAGACGCGAAGCCCGGCTCGAGCCGGGCCGTTGTGGATGAAGCGGGCATAACGTCGTGAAAGTGTGTTGCGCGGAACGTCGCGTTGTCAGGGTTGGAGGGGCAGGGTAAGGCTTTTCCTCCGCCGTTCAATCCATCCTGTCTGAAATCCCTCCTTCGCCATGTCCGCCTCCGCCGCGCTCAAGCTCGACGATCCTTCTCTCGAGCCTCATCCCGTCGAGATCATTCCTGGCTCCCTCGAATCGGGGATCCTGATCCTGTGCGATCACGCCTCCAACGCGGTGCCACCGGATCTTGGCGACTTGGGGCTGCCGGAATCCGAATTCGAGCGCCACATCGCCTATGACATCGGCGCCGCCGCCGTGACGCGCTCCCTGGCTCGCCGCCTCAACGCGCCGGCAATTCTCACGCAGTTCTCCAGGCTGATCATCGATCCCAACCGGGGCCGGGACGATCCCACGCTGGTCATGCGTCTGTCCGACGGCGCGGTGGTCCCGGGCAATGCCAAAGTGGACGAGGCCGAGGTTCGGCGGCGCATCACCCGATTCTACGATCCTTACGACGATGGGATTGCGGATGCGATCCATAAGGCCATGGCGGCCGCCCATCCGCCCGTCATCGTAACCGTGCACAGCTTCACGCCGATCTGGCGCGGCTGGGCCCGGCCCTGGCATGTGGGAATCCTGTGGGACGCGGATGACCGCTTCGCCAGGCCGCTTCTGGAAGGGTTGGAGGCGGAGGACGGACTCGTCGTTGGTGACAACGAGCCCTATGATGGGGCTCTCGCGGGCGATACCGTCGACCGTCATGCCACGATCCGGGGGCTCGCCAATGCGCTCATCGAGATCCGGCAGGATCTGATTGCGTCGGACGAGGGCGCCGAGGAATGGGCCGAGCGTTTTGCCCGGCTCCTCAAGCCGCTCGCCGACCGGCAGGAACTTCGGGCGCCCAGGATTTTCGGCACCCGCACGCGCGACCGCCTGCGCCAGCATGGAGGGTAAGCCCATGAAGGATATCGACGAAAAAACCCAGGTCGAGCTGGAGGCGGCGGCCTTCCGTAGGCTTGTCGAACATTTGCGCGAGCGCGCCGATGTCCAGAACATCGACCTCATGAATCTGGCCGGCTTCTGCCGGAACTGCCTGTCGAATTGGCTGAAGGAGGCCGCCGATGAGCGCGGCATTGCCCTCTCCAAGGACGACAGCCGGACCCATGTCTACGGCATGCCTTACGAGGAATGGAAGGATCGCCACCAGCGCGAAGCCTCATCCTCTCAACTTGCGGATTTTGAGAAATCGAAGCCGGGGCATTAAAGCGGCTTCAACCAAATGGCCATAACACTGGCGCCAACGCCATCAATCAGGGGCATCTTTCATGGATGACGCAGCTTTCAACACCGAATCCGTCGCAGCCGACCAGCTGAAGGCCTTCATCGAGCGCATCGAGCGCCTCGAGGAGGAAAAGGCCGGCATCGCGGGCGATATCAAGGACGTCTATGCCGAGGCTAAGGGCAACGGCTTCGACACCAAGGTCCTGCGCAAGATCGTGTCGTTGCGCAAGCGCGACTATGCCGAGCGTCAGGAAGAGGAGGCGATCCTCGAGCTCTACATGCAGGCGCTCGGAATGGCGTAGGCAGGCATCGACCGTCGAAAGTTTTTCAAAAGGCCTCGCAGCGTGAAGCTGCGAGGCCTTTTTCATGTCCGAGGCAAGCCTGTCAGCATCAGTCTCTGCAAGAGGTCGAGCGTCCGCGGAGGCAGGGGCGCCGAGCGGCGCGTTTCCTTGTCCACCATGACGATCGTGGCCTCAGTGGTCGCCGCGAGGCGTCCGTCGTTGAAGATGCCCTGAGCCAGGGTGAACGAACTGCGTCCGATTCT
The DNA here is from genome assembly GCF_055792825.1 of Microvirga sp. GN3. NCBI lineage: Bacteria > Pseudomonadati > Pseudomonadota > Alphaproteobacteria > Hyphomicrobiales > Methylobacteriaceae > Microvirga > Microvirga sp. GN3. Next base: position 59,996 of record NZ_JBVVAK010000022.1, on the reverse strand, counting down.
CAGAACGCCGGTGCCGATGTCGACGGTGCCCGGCCAAAAGAGCTCCGCTCGGAAATCGATCACCAGGCGGGCGATGACGAAGCTCCGGCCCTCGGTGGCGAGCGGCCGTTCCGGATCGTACATGAAGGCGACCCGGCCGATTTCCGAAAACGTGGCGAAGACCGCATTGTTGACATGGCCCTGCCGATCAAGATCCGCAAAGCGGATGTCGGTGGAGGATCGGCTTGGATAATCCTCCAGGGTGCGGTGGGCGTTCTGATCCGTCATGGGCGGTCCCTGCGATGCGGCCATAGAATACGTTGCGGCGCACGGCTCAAGCAAAAAGCGCTTCCGCCGATCAGCTATGCATCCTTACCGCTCGCTCGCAGCGATCCGGTTTCCTATAAGGAACCGATCATGAAAAGCTGGAGAGATGCATGAAGCTCCCCCGGGACCCAATGTCCGAACCTGTCGACGCGGATGCGCGTCGGAAGATTGCGCCCGTCATCTGCTATCCGGTCGACACGCTGCCACGGCCCGATCTTGCCACGTACCGCGCGGCGCGCGAGGGCTGGCAGAAGATCGACGAGGTGATCGTGCCGCCCCGCGATGCGCGCTGCTTCCAAGTACCCGCCGGCTGCTTTTTCCGCATCGTCAGTATCGAGGGCCCTCAGGTCGGCGACCTCAATCTCTGGTCGGCGAACGATCTCAATGAGCGCTTCTTCTCCGGCAAGACACGGGCGCTCAACGGCACGCATCTCTCGACCGGAGACCAGCTCTGGTCGTCCCTGCCTTACTTAAGGCCGATGGCGACGATCACTCACGACACCCTCGACTGGTATGGCTTCGACGAATTTGGCGGCTCCGTGCACGACGTGATCGGTACGCGCTGCGACCCCTACACGCACAAACTCCTCTCCGGTCACGAATACCACCATTGCTGCCACTCCAACCTGACCCGTGCGCTTGCGCATCGCTTGCAGCGTCCGAAGGAGGAAGTCGAGCCTGCAGTGCATGACGTGCTCAACGTGTTCATGTGCACCGGCTTCACACGCGACACCGGCCAGTATTTCATGAAGGCGAGCCCCGTGAGACCGGGCGATTACCTGGAATTTTTAGCCGAGATCGATCTTTTGGGCGCGCTCTCCGCCTGCCCGGGCGGCGATTGCAGCGCGGAACATTCGAGCGATGTGGCCGTCTGCCATCCGCTGCTGGTGGAGGTCTACAGGCCGAAGGCGCCGCCTCAAGGATGGACCTCGCCGCCCCGCAACGGCTATAGCCGCAGGCACGACGACTGAAACGAAAAAGGGCTCCGAAAGGAGCCCTTCTCTTTTATCTCACCACGTTCAGCGGTTTGACCGCCGGTCCCGTGAAGCGGTTCGTTGCCAGATCGCCCACGGGCTTGTTCGAGAAGCCCATATGGAGACTCGGCTCCGCCGACATCAGGGCGCTCAGCGCCGTCGCCGGCTTCTTCGCGGCCGGAGGTGCCTTGACTAATGGTGCCGCTGCCGGCTTTGCCTTTGCCACCTCCTTTGGGGTCGAGCCTGTGACCGGAATATCGACCGGCCCCGCAGCTGCGACCACGATGGGGCGCAGGTCGGGCCGTGGCGGCGGCAGCGGGTGCTGGACCGACGCCATTTCCGTCGAGCCGCGCAGCTCAGGAAGGCCGGGGATCGGGTTCGTTGCCGCGAGCGAGCCCGGACGAGCCGGCGGCAACGGGGCATAGGCGAGGGCAACGGTACCCGCGATAGCGTCTGGGCCTGCATCATCCGCATCGGGACGCCGCGGCGGCATCGGCGCGAAGGACATGCCCCGGGCGATGGTCATCTCGGACTGCGCTTCCGGTCCCTGCTGCCAAGCCAGGGCCGGGCCCGAGGCCGTCTGGACCGTACCGGGCGCCCCGTTGATCCGGGTCGGCGGGAGCGGGGCGGATTGAGGCGGCGTCAGATCCTCACGCAGGGCCGGTGCAATGGCTGCTACGACCGCAGGAGCAGGCGGCTCGGGCCGCGGCTGGATCGCCATGGGAGCCCGGCGTGCCGGCTCGGGAGCTTGGCCGGGCTGCAGGGCAGCATAGACCGACGAGTTGGAATCGCTGGCGTAATAGCCCTGCGACGGCTGCGACTGGCGCGAGGCGATGAGCGCCCGGCCCGGCCGCGACGCGACACGGATCTCCTCCGCATCCTCGTCCTCGTCGTCGCCACCACCGAACAGGGTGGCCCAGAAGCTCTTGCGGCGCGGCTGGTTGGCGATGGCCTCTTCCGCATCCGCATAGGTCGTGTAGCCGGCGACCGTGCCGCCCCTGGCGAGCACCTCGGCGCGGGCTTCGTCATAGCCCGGCAAAGGCCTGCCGTCGGAGGGGATGTGCACGGTCTTCCCGTCGGGGAAGATGCTGGCGAGCTGGGCCCGCGTCATGCGCGGCCAAGCACGTACGCTGCCCACGTCGATATGGACGAAAGGCGTGTAGGCATTGGGATAATAGCCGACGCCGCCGTTCTGGATCCGCACACCGATGGCGCGAAGGCGGACGGTGGACACATCCGGCAGGTAGAAGTCCATGGCCTTGCCCTGCATGTGCTGGCTGTTCTTGGCCACCGCGCTGGAGCGCCGCCTGAGCATCGAGTTGGTTTGCGGAGAACGGTAGCCCGAGTTCACACGCACAGGCTCGTTCGACCCGGACTCGCGATAGACCTCCCACACCGTATCGAACAGTCGCGGATCCATGCGGGTCGGCTCGTCGCGCCGCCAGTCGCGCAGGAACCAGTTGAGCTGCTGCAGGGCGGCTGAGTCGTACTGGCCGTTGCGCCGGAAGGTGACGGTGAGGCTCTCTTTGGTGTTGTTGTTGTAAAGACTCAACGTGCGGGTATCGCCATTGGCGACGGCATCCTGCGTGCCGCGCGCCCCGCCCACCATGACGGCCAGAAAGGCCGCAAGACCAATGCCGGCGCGGTGCGCCAGGCGGTCCGTACGCAATACTCTCACTGTGATACTCGTCTTTACTCGGCTGCACCCGCGGATGCAAAAAACCCTTATAGTGAAAGGATCTTTGCCGAAGACGGTTACCTTCCCGTTAAGTGAGAGAAAGAAATTCGCTGAAAACGCAGTGGGATGAGGGAGCTATTCGGACAGGTTCAGGGCGGCGCGGACCTTGCGGTCGAGGCCGTAGAGATCCTCGAACCGCTTCACGTCGCCCTTCTCGTCGATGGCGAGCGTGAAGTAGGTCAGATGGACGGGCAGGGGATTGGTCAGGTGCACATAGCGCTCGCCCTTGCCGATGAGCCCTCGCAGCTTCTGCTCGGTCCACTTGCCATCCTTGCCCATGATCACGTCTGCGAGCTCGAAGGGCCTGTCGACGCGCACGCAGCCATGGCTGAAGGCGCGCTTGCTGGCCGAGAACAGATTGCGGTTCGGCGTGTCATGCAGATAGACCGCATGCTGGTTGGGGAACATGAACTTCACGAAGCCCAGAGCATTGCGCTCGCCCGGCGGCTGCTGCACCGTGATCCGGTCGCCCCGGCGGATGATCTTGTAGCCCCGGCGCGCAGCGTAATAGGGATCGTTGGCAAGCCCCGGCAGGATCTCCTTCTTCATGATCGAGGGCGGGATCGTCCAGGACGGATTGACCACGAGATATTTCATGTTCTCGGAGAAGATCGGCGTCTGCGACTGCTCCTTGCCCACGATCACGCGGGCCTGATGGACCACATTGCGGCCCTCGACCACCTGGAGGCGGAACTCGGGCACATTCACCATGATGTGTCGCTGCCCCAGATCAGCCGGCAGCCAGCGCCAGCGCTCCATATTGGTGATCAGGTCGGAGTGCCGCTGTACGACCGAGGGTCCTGAGAGAGCCGCGACCGTCTGCGCGTTCAGGACGCCGGTATTCGGCAGGCCCTTTTCCTTCTGGAAGGCGGCCACCGCGGAGGCCACCCGTTCGTCATAGATCGTCTGACTGTCCGCGTCCTTCGCGAGATTGAATCGCGCGCGGATCAGAGGCACGCGCGGATCCTTCATGCCCACGCGCAGGATCGGCCCCCGGGGCAGGCGCACGCTCGGCTGCGAGGGATGGTTTTCGCGCAGTTTCGCCAGCCGTTCCTTCAAGGCCCTGTAGCCGGGATGAGGCGGGTTGTAGGCCTCGAGTGCCCCGCCTGCATCTCCGGCGGAGGAGACCTTGCTCAGCACCTCGTCGATCGCCGGCAGGGCGAGCTTCGGGGTCACCAGAGGCGAGAGGCGGATGGAATCGATGCGCGCGCCGCGGGCGTCGCGGGCATAGCGGATCACGGACAGGGAGAGTCTTACATCGGCCTGGGCCCATTGTGCCGGCGTCGCATCCTTGCGCAGGCCCCTGTCGGGCAGGGAATAATCGGCAGGGTCGAGGCCATCCTCGTCAGCGGCCTTCAGGCGCTCCATCACACCGCGCGCGGCGGGCGACCACGCACCGTCCTGTGCCCAGATCAGCGGGCGCTCGGCCTGCGCATAGAAGGCGGACAGGGCTTCCCGGTCCCTGCTGTTCACACGCATCTCGCGCATGGCGGCGTCGTCCGCGAACAGACCCTCCACGGCGATGCGGGCAAGATCTGCCTGCATCAGGGCCGTCACGGGGGCCGCATCGGGCAATGGAATGTCGATGGCGGGTGCAGGCTTCAGATCGACCGACTCGATGGTGACGGGTGCAGGCTCGGGGAGCGGGATGACCTGGGAGGCGACGTCCTTTTCAACGGCGACATCGTGAAAGGAGGGCTCTGCGGGAGCGGCCTGAACGACCTCGGGATGGGCGTTGGCGATGTCTTCCGCCAGGGCAGTGAGGGGGAGGAGGGAGACCGATCCAATGAGACCAAGCCAAAGTGCCGTCTTGCGCAAGTCACGCATGACCTTGCTCCTCGTCGTAATGAAAGTGGAGGATGGGAGATGCCTCCATCAAGTGAATGTCGTCGGTGTTCCCACGCATGTTCTGTTACGCTTAACGCGCGAAACGTCATGCGGCTTCATCGTCTAGGCCAAGTTCTTTCAATTTTCTGTAAAGGGCCGCGCCGGAGCATGCGTCTCGCATCCCAGGAAGGGCGGATGCCGTCTGCAAAGAGACGGGGAGGGGGCTGAAGGCCCAAGTGCCGCGTGCGGATCGTCCGGTTCATGCTGGGCGAGAAGGGTAAACCGGCTCTTAACGGAGGGGCGGGGGCCGGGTCCAACCCTCGGCCGATATGGGTTGATCCGGAGAGCGCGGCGGCCAATATGTGTGCAGTACTATTCCAGTTCGATCCCGATCAGGCTCTCGCCCGTGACCTCTCAGAAAGTTTCCCCCGTGCCTCATTCATCCTCTGCCGCCGCGCAGGCCGAACTTGGGCCGCTGCCCGAATGGAACCTGTCCCATCTCTATCCCGGCGTGGACAGCGAAGCATTCAAGCAGGACCTCGCGAAGGCCGAATCCGAGTGCAAGGCCTTCGCGGCCGCCTATCGCGGCACGCTCGATGAGATGGCACGGGGCGAGCAGGCGTCTGAACGACTGAACGAGGTGGTAATGCGCTATGAGGCGCTCGAAGACCTTCTTGGTCGCCTCATGTCCTATGCGGGCCTCATCTATTCCGGCGACACCACGGATCCGATCCGCGCGAAGTTCTATGGCGACACGCAGGAGCGCCTGACGGCGGCCTCGACGGAGCTGCTCTTCTTCGCGCTCGAACTCAACCGCATCGACGATGCCGTGCTCGACAAGGCCACGAGCGAGGCGCCGCTCGCGCATTACAAGCCTTGGATCGAGGATCTGCGCAAGGACAAGCCTTATCAGCTGGAAGACAAGATCGAGCAGCTTTTCCATGAGAAGTCGGTGACCGGCCGCTCGGCCTGGAATCGCCTGTTCGACGAGACCATCGCTTCCTTGCGCTTCACGGTGCGAGGCGACGAGCTTCCCATCGAGCCGACCCTGAACAAGTTGCAGGATCCGGACGAGAGCGTGCGCAAGGACGCCTCCGATGCGCTGGCCAAGACCTTCAAGGCGAACCTGCGCACCTTCACGCTCATCACCAACACGCTCGCCAAGGACAAGGAGATCTCGGACCGCTGGCGCGGCTTCGAGGACGTGGCCGATTCCCGCCATCTGGCGAACCGGGTCGAGCGCGAGGTGGTGGAGGCGCTAATCTCCGCCGTGCAAGAGGCCTATCCGCGCCTGTCGCACCGCTACTACGCCCTGAAGGCCAAGTGGTTCGGCAAGGACAAGCTCGACCATTGGGACCGCAACGCGCCCCTGCCGAAGGTCGAGCAGCGCACCATCTCCTGGAACGAGGCGAAAGACACGGTGCTCTCGGCCTATTCCGCCTTCTCGCCGCGCATGGCCGACATCGCGCAGCGCTTCTTCGACGAGGACTGGATCGATGCGCCGACCCGGCCCGGCAAGGCGCCCGGCGCCTTCGCCCATCCGACGGTGCCGTCCGCTCACCCCTACGTGCTCCTGAACTACCAGGGCAAGCCGCGGGACGTGATGACCCTGGCGCACGAATTGGGACACGGCGTGCATCAGGTCATGGCCGGCCCGAATGGTGCGCTCATGGCGCCCACACCCCTGACGCTTGCAGAGACGGCCTCCGTCTTCGGCGAGATGCTGACCTTCCGCCGCCTGCTCGACCAGACCACAGACCCGGTGCAGCGTAAGGCGATGCTGGCGGCAAAGGTCGAGGACATGATCAACACGGTCGTGCGCCAGATCGCGTTCTATTCCTTCGAGCGCAAGGTTCATGTGGAGCGCCGCAACGGCGAGCTCACCGCCGACAAACTGTGCGAACTCTGGATGTCGGTGCAGGACGAGAGCCTCGGGCCGGCGATCCGCTTGGGTCCGGGCTACGAGAGCTTCTGGACCTATATCCCCCATTTCATCCATTCGCCGTTCTACGTCTACGCCTATGCCTTCGGCGATTGCCTCGTGAACTCGCTCTACGGCGTCTACGAGCGTTCCAACGAAGGCTTCGTGGACCGCTATTTCGCGCTCCTCTCGGCGGGCGGCACCAAGCATTACTCGGAGTTGCTCGCTCCCTTCGGCCTCAATGCCAGCGATCCGGCCTTCTGGCAGATCGGCCTCTCGATGATCGAGCGCCTGATCGGCGAGCTGGAGGCCATGGAAAAAGAAACAGCGTGATTGTTCTGTCCTGAGCGGCGGGACGACTTGCCGCTCAGGACCGCCGAATTAAAGTACCGAATTCCATAACAATGGCTGCATTGGGGGCAGACCGGGAGGTCGACCATGGCAGTTCGTATCGGGAGTCAGGCCGCAGACAGGCTGAGCGGCACCGGAGCCGCCGATGTGATCTACGGCTACGATCCCAACGCCAGAACCCCGCCGACGATGGCGGCCAATGCGATCGTCTCCGGCCTGGAAAATCCCCTGTACCTGACAGCGGCGCCGGGCAATTCCCAGCATCTTTTCATCCTGGAGAAGCGCGGTCTGGTGAAGGTCTACGATACCGGCACGGGCCAGACCCTCGGCACATCGTTCCTCAACGTCTCTTCTCAGGTCGCGACCGATGGTGAGCAGGGGCTGCTCGGTCTCGCTTTCGCTCCCGATTTTGCGACGAGCCGGAAATTCTATGTCTATCTCAGCACCACCGCCGGCGATGTGGAGATCCGCGAATACAGAACGCTGGCGTCTAACCCGCTCGTCGCCGATGCCAGCAGCATGCGGCTCATCGATCGGATCGACTACCCGTCGTCCACCACCAACCATCGGGGTGGCTGGATCGGGTTCGGACCGGACGGCTATCTCTACGTGGCGACCGGCGACGGCGCGAACAGCGCCAACTCGCAAAACCTCAGCCAATTGGGCAAGATCCTCCGGCTCGACGTGAGCGGCAGCGATGCCTTCCCCATGGATGCCAACAGGAACTATGCCCTGCCTCCAGATAATCCGGCGGCGATCGATGGCATCGCGGGTAACGCGGCGCAAACCGGGATCTATGCCGCAGGACTGCGCAATCCCTGGCGCGTGAGCTTCGACCGGCTGACCGGCGAGATGTATATCGGCGATGTCGGCGAGGGCACCTATGAAGAGATCAATCTCGGGAGAGTTGGCGCCAACTACGGGTGGAGCGCCACCGAGGGGCCGTTCAATTCCGGATCATTCCCGAACTATACGAACCCGGTCCATGCCTATGGCCGCGATCTCGGCCAGGCGGTCACGGGAGGTTACGTCTATCGCGGGCCCGAGCAGGATTTTCAGGGAACGTATTTCTTCTCCGATTTCGGCAGCAGCGGGATCTGGTCGTTGCAACGCGTCTCCGGCTCGTGGTCTTTCAAGGATCTGACGGGTCAGGTCGCAGTGGGCGGCGGCCCGATCGGTTCCGTTTCGTCAATGGGAGAGGATGGATCTGGAAATCTCTACATCGTCGATTTTGGGGGCAAGGTCTTCCGCCTGGATCTCAAGTCAGGCAGCGGTCCGGATCCCCGCGACGATGCTGCCGATGTTCTCAGTGGTGGCGGCGGCAACGATCGGATCTTTGGCGGCGGTGGAAACGACACGCTGTTTGGAGGCAGCGGCAACGATAATCTTCGGGGCGGACCGGGCGCCGATTTCCTGTCGGGCAGCAGCGGCTTCGATTATGCCGATTACCGCGATTCACCGGGCCGTGTGCTCATCGATCTCGCGAAGAGGACCCAGGCCGGAAGCGATGCGTCCGGAGATCGCTTCTCGAGCATCCAGGGCGTGTGGGGCAGCGCGTTCAACGATGTGCTGAAAGGCGCGTCAGGGGACGAGACGCTTCGTGGTGGAGCCGGCAACGACAGCCTCTCCGGTAATGCCGGGAACGACAGGCTCTATGGCGATCTCGGGCGCGATACGCTTGTCGGCGGCCCCGACAAGGATTGGTTATACGGCGGATCAGGGGCGGATGTGTTTCGCTGGCAATCCATCGGCTCCGTCGGCTCCGCTTTGAGCCGTGCAGATGTCGTGCGCGATTTCAGCCGCAGCGCCCAAGATCATCTGGATTTGTCGAGGATCGATGCCAATGCTCTGCGCGGTGGAAATCAGGCGTTCGCTTTCATCGGCAATGCGGAGTTCACGGCAGCCGGTCAGGTCCGGTACGAGGCCGCGGGATCGGAGACGCGGGTCCTCCTGAATACGGATGCCGACCTCGCTGCGGAAGGCATCATCCGTCTTAGCGGTATCCGCAGCCTGAGATCCGGCGATTTCATCCTTTAATCCGACGGTTGCCGAGAAGGCATATCCGGTCGTCGGGACATAGGATGCGGCCATGGCACATGAAAGCATCACGGACGAGGAGCTCGCCGAGCTCGTCCAGCGGACAGAGGAAGCCACGTCGGCGTTCATGCGCGGGGATATGCATCGCTATCTCGCATTGACGCCTCATGCTTCCGGCTTCGTGCTGATGAACCCTTTCGGCGGAGAGCCCGCCCGCTACGATAACCGAAGTGAGAGTCTGCTGGAGGTCGCCGATTATTTCAAAGCCGGCGAGGCGACGCTGGAAGTGGTGCAAACCTATGCGTCAGGCGACCTCGTCGTTCTTGTGATGATCGAGCGGCAGCATGGCGAAGTCGGTGGTCTGCCGGACCAGGAATGGCCGCTTCGCGTCACCCAGGTCTATCGCCGCGAAGGAAGCGAATGGCAGCTGGTCTATCGGCATGCTGACCTGCTCGTCCACCGCATCGGCCTCGAGCAGGCTGCGAAGCTCGCCCGCGGCTGATCGGCGCTGCGGTCGCCGATGTCGCAATCCCGGTCGAATCGTCCGCGCAGCCTAGCGCTTCGCGCAGCAAGCCATATCTTAAGCTCTCCGGTTCAGAGCAAGAGATTCCACGTCATGGCCGATTCCGACCGCGAAGCGAACCGCTTCTCCGCGCGCGCCGCCCGTTATGCCCGCGTGGGCGCCAATATGGGTGGGGTCGCGGCCCGCATGGCAGGATCACGATTGTTCGGGGGTGATGTGCGCGATGCCTCCAACGCGGCGGTGCTGGCGCAGGCGCTCGGCGGACTGAAGGGGCCGATCATGAAGGTGGCGCAGCTTCTCGCCACCATTCCCGATCTCATCCCGCCGGAATATGCAGCCGAGCTGCAGAAGCTCCAGAGCGAGGCGCCGCCCATGGGGGCAGCCTTCGTGAAACGGCGCATGCAGGCAGAACTCGGACCGCAATGGCAGAGTCGGTTCGGTTCCTTCGATCTCAATCCCGCGGCGGCCGCATCGCTCGGTCAGGTTCATCGCGCAACCACGAAAGACAGCGAGCCAATCGCCTGCAAGCTGCAATATCCCGACATGCAATCCGCCGTGGAGGCGGATCTGCAGCAGCTCGAATGGGTCTTCGCCGTCCATCGCCGCATGGATCCCGCCATCGACACCCGCGAGATCGCCAAGGAGATCGGCGAGCGCGTGCGCGAGGAGCTCGATTACGAGCGCGAGGCCAAGCATGCGGCGCTCTACGCAAAGACCCTCGCCGATGTGGAGGAGGTCCGGGTGCCGCGGGTTCATCCGGAACTCTCCACCCGGCGACTCCTGTCGCTCGAATGGCTGGACGGCGAGAAGATTCTCGGGTTCACCGAAGCACCGGTCGAGATCCGCAACCGGCTGGCGGTCGCCATGTTCAAGGCCTGGTGGCACCCGTTCAGCCATGCGGCCGTCATCCACGGCGATCCTCACCTCGGCAATTACACGGTGTTCTCCGAAAGCGGGGAGCCGGGAGGCATCAATCTCCTCGATTACGGCTGCATCCGCATCTTCCATCCGCGCTTCGTCGGCGGCGTGGTCGACCTTTATCGCGGTCTCCAGACCGACGACCGCGCCCGTGTCGTCCATGCCTACGAGACCTGGGGTTTCAAGAAACTCTCGAACGAGCTGATCGACATTCTGAACATCTGGGCCCGCTTCATCTATGCCCCGCTCCTCGACGACCGGGTCCGCACCGTGGCCGACGGGGTAAAGCCCGGCGAATATGGCCGCCGTCAGGCCTTCGAGGTTCACAAGGCCCTGAAGGAGAAGGGCCCCGTCACCGTCCCGCGCGAATTCGTGTTCATGGACCGGGCTGCGGTGGGCTTGGGTGCCGTCTTCCTGCATCTGAAGGCCGAGCTGAACTATCACCGGCTGTTCGAGAACGAGATCGAGCGCTTCTCCCTGGAAAGCCTGGAGCAGAAACAGAAGGAGGCGCTGAAAGCTTCCGGTTTACCAAGCCCCGTGTAATGAGGTTGCATCTTTTGCCGTTCGGCCCTAGAGGCTAACGGTAGGTTAGGGGCAGCCGATGAAGATTGCTTTCGTTCACCAGAATTTTCCGGGTCAATTCCTGCGTCTCGCCAGGACCTTCGTGGCCGAGGGGCATGAGGTCGTGGGCCTTGGGATGGTCAAGCAATGCTTTATCCCGGGCGTGAAGTACTTTTCCTACGATGCGGTCCCCGGCCCGGAGGACGCGCCCTACCAGAACCGCTATTCTCCCGTCATCCCGCGCCTGCGCCGCGCCTATGGAGTGGCCCACAAGGCTCGCGAGCTTGCCGGCCAAGGCTTCGAGCCGGACGTAGTGGTGGTCAATACTGGCTGGGGCGAGAACCTGTTCCTGAAGGATATCTGGCCCAAGGCCCGCCACGTGGCCTACTTCGAATATTATTACCACGCCAAGGGCCAGGACCTCGATTTCGATCCCGAATTCCCGGTCACCAACGAGGAGGTGATCTGGCGATTGCGCCTGAAGAATTCCATGCAGCTCGGCGCTCTCGACGCTGCCGACGCAGCCGTGGCACCGACCCGCTACCAGCGCGACACCTTCCCGACCTATCTGCGCGACCGGCTCGCCATCATCCATGACGGCATCGACACCCATCAACTCCTCCCCGACCCGAACGTCAGGATCCAGCTCGGCCAGGACGGGCCGCAACTCACCCGAGAAAAGCCCGTCGTCACCTATGTGACCCGCAACATCGAGCCGATGCGCGGCGCCCATATCGTCTTCAAGAGCCTGCCTTATCTGCTCGAGATCGATCCTGAACTCAGGGTGGTCATCATCGGAGGCAAGGGCGCCAGCTATTCCGGCTCCGCGCCGAACGGGCAATCCTGGTTCGATGTCTTCAGGTCCCGGATCGAGAGGCCGGTCGACTGGTCCCGGGTCCATTTCGTCGGAAACCTGCCCTACGACCAGTTCGTGAAGGTCCTGCAGACCTCCTCGGCCCATGTCTACATGACCTACCCCTTCGTACTGTCCTGGTCGTCCATCGAGGCCATGGCGCTCGAATGCCGGATCGTGGCCTCCGATACGGAGCCGGTGCGTGAGGTCATCCAGGACGGAGTCAACGGGCGCCTCTTCCCCTTCTTCGACGAGAAGGCCCTGGCCGAGCGCGTGCGCGAGACTCTCATGGACAAGGAAAGGTCCGCCGCCATGGCCGCGGAGGCCCGGCGGATCGCCGTTGCGAAATACGATTACGAAACGGTTTGCCTGCCGCAATGGCGGGAGTTTCTGGGAATCAAATAACTTCGAAAAGCATTCATAAAGTTTTCATTGGAGCCATTCGAAAGATTGCGGCTCCTCACCGCATGCGCTAAACGCAGCAGTTAATACGTGACGCTGAACAGGGCTTTGAAACATGGCCGATACAAAACATGCGCCGCACGGGGGCTACAGTCCGGATATGGACGCTCGCGCTCATGAGGCGACCTATTACGGGTTCATTCAGTTCGCCGAAATCGCGACCGCCGTCATCGTCTGCCACGTGCTGGCTTTGGCCGTCGGCGGCATCAAGCATGCTTGGGTCACAGCGATCTTCGGTGTCATTCTCTCGCTGGTTGCAGGCGGCATCGGCGCCATGGCTCCTTCCGTCGGCGCGCGGGCTCCGGCCGCTGTCGGCGTTCTCCTTCTGCTGGCGCTCATTTTCTATTGAGCGGCGGATGACTTTTGACAGACATAGAAAGAGCTTGATTCCAAGCCGTTGACCACATCCCAGGGGGGCCTACATGCGGATCGCCGTTCTCTCCGAAACCGATGGAGCGGAGACACGCGTTTCCGCCACCCCTGAAACGGTCAAGAAATACAAAAGCCTCGGCGCTGACGTGGTCGTCCAGGCCGGCGCTGGTGCCAAGGCCGGTATCCCCGATGCCGAGTTCGAGGCTGCCGGCGCATCCATCGCCAAGACGGCCAAGGACGCCCTGAAGGACGCCGACGTCCTCCTCAAGGTCCGCCGCCCCGCCGAGGGCGAGCTGAAGGGCGCCAAGCCCGGCGCCCTGGTCATCGCCATCATGGACCCTTATGGCCAGGAAGCGGCCCTCAAGGCCCTGGCCGACACGCAGGTTGCCGCCTTCGCCATGGAGCTGATGCCCCGCATCACCCGTGCGCAGGTGATGGACGTGCTGTCCTCCCAGGCCAATCTCGCCGGCTACCGGGCCGTCATCGATGCCACCGCCGAATACGGCCGGGCACTGCCGATGATGATGACCGCCGCCGGCACGGTGCCCGCGGCCCGCATCTTCGTCATGGGCGCCGGTGTGGCCGGTCTCCAGGCCATCGCCACCGCCCGCCGTCTCGGCGCCGTCGTGACCGCCACCGACGTGCGTCCCGCCGCCAAGGAGCAGGTCGAGAGCCTGGGCGCCAAGTTCATCGCGGTCGAGGACGAGGAGTTCAAGCAGGCCGAGACGGCTGGCGGCTACGCCAAGGAGATGTCGGACGCCTACAAGGCCAAGCAGGCCGAACTTGTCGCTTCCCACATCGCCAAGCAGGACATCGTCGTCACCACGGCCCTGATCCCCGGCCGCCCGGCGCCGAAGCTCGTCTCGCGCGCCATGGTCGAATCCATGAAGCCCGGCTCGGTCATCGTCGATCTGGCGGTGGAGCGCGGCGGCAATTGCGAGCTGGCCCAACCCGGCCAAGTGGTGGAGCATAACGGCGTGAAGATCGTGGGCCACCTCAACGTGCCCGGACGCCTCGCCGCCACGGCATCCAGCCTCTATGCGAAGAATCTCTACGCCTTCGTCGAGACGCTGGTGGACAAGGAAACCAAGGCTCTGGCCGTGAAGTGGGACGACGAGCTGGTCAAGGCCACCTGCCTGACCCGTGACGGCGCCATCGTTCACACCGCCTTCCAGCCGACCGCTTAAACCGTCCAGGGAGGACACCATGGCAACGCTTACGCCCGAACAGGCCGTCGAGCAGGCCCAAGCGGCGGCAGAGGCTGCCCGCCGCTCGGCCGAGGCGGCCCAGACTATCGCCGATCAGGTGGCCGATGCGGCAGGAGCCGCCGCCGCCGCCGTGACCCACGGGGCCGTCGACCCGACGGTGTTCCGCCTCGCCATCTTCGTGCTGGCGATCTTCGTCGGCTATTACGTGGTCTGGTCGGTGACCCCGGCGCTGCACACGCCGCTGATGTCGGTCACCAACGCCATCTCCTCCGTCATTGTGGTCGGCGCACTGCTGGCGGTGGGCGTCGATGTGGCCCCTGGCCTCGGCGAGGGGCCGATCTGGGCGCGGGCGCTCGGCTTCATCGGGCTTATCCTGGCGTCCATCAACATCTTCGGCGGCTTCCTGGTGACCCAGCGCATGCTCGCCATGTACCGCAGGAAGGGATGAGGCGATGTCGGCCAATCTAGCCTCGATCCTCTACCTCGTCTCGGGCGTCCTGTTCATCCTGGCCCTTCGCGGCCTGTCGCACCCGACCACCTCCCGGCAGGGCAATCTCTACGGCATGGTGGGCATGGGGATCGCCATCCTCACCACCCTGTTCGTCTCCCCGCCGAGCGGCTTTGGCGGCTGGGCGCTGGTGGTGCTGGGCCTCGGCATCGGCGGCGGCATCGGCGCGGTGGTCGCCAAGCGCGTGCCAATGACGGCTATGCCGCAGCTCGTCGCCGCCTTCCACTCCCTGGTCGGTCTCGCGGCGGTCCTCGTGGCGGCGGGCGCGCTCTATGCGCCGCAGGCCTTCGGCATCGGTTCGGTCGGTACCATCCATGGCGGATCGCTGTTCGAGATGGCGCTCGGCGTCGCCATCGGCGCCGTCACCTTCACCGGTTCCGTGATCGCGTTTTTGAAGCTTGACGGGCGCATGTCCGGCAAGCCGATCCTGCTGCCGAGCCGGCATCTGATCAATGCCAGCCTCGGCCTGCTGCTTCTCGTGCTGCTCGTCTTCTTCATTCGCACGGAGAGCCATGCGGTCTTCTGGCTGATCGTGGTGGTCTCCTTCGTGCTCGGCGTGACGCTCATCATCCCCATCGGCGGCGCCGACATGCCGGTGGTGGTGTCGATGCTCAATTCCTATTCGGGCTGGGCGGCGGCGGGCATCGGCTTCACGCTGGGCAACCTCGCGCTCATCATCACCGGCGCGCTGGTCGGCTCCTCGGGTGCGATCCTGTCCTACATCATGTGCAAGGGCATGAACCGCTCCTTCATCTCCGTGATCCTCGGCGGCTTCGGCGGCGAGACGACAGCCGCCGCCGGCGGTGCGGTCGAAACCCGTCCCGTGAAGCAGGGCTCGGCGGACGATGCCGCCTTCATCATGAAGAACGCCGCCAAGGTCATCATCGTGCCGGGCTACGGCATGGCGGTGGCCCAGGCGCAGCACGCCCTGCGCGAGATGGCGGACGAGCTGAAGGCCGAGGGCGTCGAAGTGAAATACGCCATTCATCCGGTCGCGGGCCGCATGCCCGGCCACATGAACGTGCTGCTCGCGGAAGCCAACGTACCCTATGACGAGGTGTTCGAGCTCGAGGATATCAACGGCGAATTCCCGCAGGCCGATGTCGCCTTCGTGATCGGCGCCAATGACGTGACGAACCCGGCCGCCAAGACCGACTCGGCCTCGCCGATCTTCGGCATGCCGATCCTCGACGTGGAGCGCGCCAAGACAGTGCTGTTCATCAAGCGCGGCATGGGCTCGGGCTATGCCGGCGTCGAGAACGAGCTGTTCTTCCGCGACAACACCATGATGCTCTTCGGCGATGCCAAGAAAGTGGTCGACGAGATTCTGAAGAACCTCTGATCCGACGATCAGATGAGTGTTTCATGCCCGGCCTTGTGCCGGGCATTTTGTTTGGAGTTGCCTTTGCGGAGCCGTCATCCCCGGACTTGTTCCGGGGATCCACGTCTTTGACGCATCGCAGTTCTTAAGACGTGGATGGCCGGGACTGATCCCCGGATCAAGTCCGGGGACGGCCATGACGAGGGAGAGGCCATGACGAGGCCGGCGAAATCTGCTTTAACGCGAGCCCCTGACGTGCTTCGCCTGGACTTCGCCTCATGTCCTCCATCACACTCCGCACTGCCCTTCCTTCCGACCGGGATGCCGTCATCGAGCTGATCCACCAGCTCAATGTCTTCGAGGCCGATCTCGTCGGCGATCGTCGGCGCGATTACGGAGCGGCGGCCGAATATTACGACGAGCTGATGCAGCGCTTGTCCCGGCGTAACGGCCGTGTCGTCCTGGCGGCGGCGGAACGGGTGATTATCGGCGCCATGGGCTTTTCGCTCGATCAGGATGCAGCCTATGTGGCCGATACTCTTCGCAATCACGGCACGGTGACGGACCTTATCGTGCACAACGATTGGCGCGGGCGCGGCATCGGCCAGATGTTTCTCAAGGAGGCCGAGCGCCTGACGAAGGAGGCCGGTCTGAAGCGCCTCTTCATCGGTGTCCTCGTTGCCAATGAACGGGCTGAGCGCACCTATCGCGCCTTCGGCTTCGAGCCATACGTGTCGATCATGTCGAAGGAAGTGTGAGCGGCCGGATAGGCCTCATCCCACGCCATGAGCATCGTCAGTTTCGGCCAACGAGTTGGCCAGTCCTTGCTCCGTACCCGTTCGCGATAGATATCCATCTTATGTTCGAAGGCTGGTGTCGGCCTCACGACCAGGTTCAGAAGATCCTGAATCCCGTGAGACGCCATCACCTCGACCTTGCCACGGATTGAACGGGCCGCGATGGCAGTTGCGGTCTCTGCCCAGTGAGCAACGGCATCGAATGTATTGCGATAGGGCGCATCGCCGTTGCGAAGATGCATGCGCGCTTGGTTCTTCACGGACCAGATCACGCCGGGAGCGGATGCGCGGAGGCACCGCTCAAGGTCGCCTTCCCGCTCTCTTCGTGTGTCGCTCGGATCGAAGTAGATCACATCCACGTCGTTGAGACGGGACACATCAATTGCGCATCCGTGCCGTACATCCCAGACCGTGTTGCGGATGAAGCCGGCTCCGATCCAGCAATCCGGAAGACCGAGGCGCTCCACATGCAAAAGAAGCGCATGCAGGTCCGCATGCGCTTCGAGAAGGCGTTCGATATTGCGGAGAGTCCGCAGGGGAGGGGCGGGGTTCATGCCGCCTTCCTCCACGGCCCTTAAGAGCGGAACAGGCCCGCGACACCGCCCTGGAGTCGGGACGAGCCCTGGCGGGCGACGCTGTTGCTGTTGTCGAGGGCGAGCGCACGCGAATAGCTCTCGAGGGCTTGGCTCCGGTCACCCTTGCGTTCGAGGGCGACGCCGCGCCAGGCCCAGGAATTGGCGTCCTTGTTGTCGACGTTGAGAGCCGCGTTGAAGTCCTCGATGGCCTTGTCGTACTGGTTCGTCGCCACGAAGCTCTGGCCGCGGGCGGCGTAAGGTGCGCCGACGAAGGGATTGCGGTCGATGGTGGCGTCGAAGTCCAGGATCGCCTGCTGGTGCATGTTCTGGCGCTGATAGAGCAGGCCGCGGGAATGGAGCGCCTCGGCCGATTCGGGCAGCAGACGGGTTGCCATGTTCAGGTCGCTCAAGGCTTCCTGGTACTGGTTCTGGGCGCGGTAGAGATTGGCGCGGCCGATATAGGCCGGGCCGTAATTCGGGTCGGCCTGGATCGAGCGGGTGAAGTCGGCAAGCGCCTGGTCGTTGCGGTTCGTCTGCCGCAGGGCCAGCGCACGGTTGGTATAGGCCGGCGCATAGTTCGGATCGAGCTGCACCGCCTTGGAGAAATCGGAGATGGCGCTGCTGTAGTTCCCCACGCGGGCATAGGCCGCGCCGCGGGTGTTATAGGCGCCCGGATCGTTCGGGTTGCGCTGGATCACGTCCGAGAGCGACGAGATGTTGACCGTGCTCGTTCCCTGGGTGTCCTCCTCCACCACGGCGATGCGCTGCGTGGGACCGTCACTCATGGTGCCGCAGGCGGACAGGCCGATGGCAACGAGGGTCAGGCTCAAGGGGGCCAAATGGCGAATCGATCGGGCGAACACCTTCGTCTCCAACTTAAAACAAACTCACAGTACCGGGAGCGGCACTCTGGCGGGAAATCCTTAACAGCCGTGAAACAAGGCATCAAAAAGGCGCCAGTGAGGGAGAAATTGAGAGAGCGGTTCGGCCATTGGCCCAGGGAAGAGGGGGCCAGACATGCAAACAGCGCCCCGCTTGCGCGACGGGCGCTGGTTCACAACCGATAGGCTAGCCTTTTCAGGCCTGCTCGAAGCTTAGCGGGTCGGGCGGGGCTTGGAAGGCAGCAGGCCTTCGCGCTGCATCCGCTTGCGGATCAGCTTACGAGCGCGGCGAACAGCCTCAGCCTTCTCGCGGGCCTTCTTCTCAGACGGCTTCTCGTAGTGACCGCGAAGCTTCATTTCGCGAAAGATGCCCTCACGCTGCATCTTCTTCTTGAGAGCGCGGAGCGCCTGATCGACGTTGTTATCCCGGACAAGAACCTGCACGCGAATTCCTCGTATTTGAACCGTTTCGATTGTGATAAAAAACAACGAGGTGCGTCATGCGCACCTCTCACTGGCCGGCGTCGATACCAGAAGAAGCCTTGCCTGTCCAGGGTTGCCCCTCAAGAAAAGCGCCGGTCAAGGGTGATAACGGCCCCGGTTCGAAAAGGTTCAGCCTCGTTCCGAAAAAACCCGGGTGACATGCCCCATCTTGCGCCCGGCCCGGGCCTCCGTCTTGCCGTAGAGGTGGAGATGGACACCGGGCTCGGCTAGGATCTCCTCCCAGGCATCGGCATCGTGCCCGATCAGGTTCTTCATCTCGACCCGGCCGAGGCGGGCGGTCTCACCCAAGGGCCAGCCGCAGACCGCCCTCACATGCTGCTCGAATTGCGAGGTCGCGGCGCCGCCAAGCGTCCAATGGCCGGAATTGTGCACCCGGGGGGCGATCTCATTGACGACGAGGCGCTCCTGACCGTCCTCGGTGACGAGAAACAGCTCGACTGCGAGCACACCCACGTAGTCCAGAGCCTCGGCGATGGAGCGGGCGATCCGGAAGGCCTGTTCCTCGGTCTCAGGCGAAACGCCGGCCGGAACCTGGGTGGTGTCGAGGATATGGTTGCGGTGCTCGTTGGCGCACAGATCGTAGGCCGCGAAGGCACCAGAGGCGGCGCGGGCGGCGACCACCGAAACCTCCCGCTCGAAGGGCACGAAGCCTTCCAGGATGGAAGCAGCGCGGCCGATCTCCTCCCAGGCCGCGACGGGGTGGGCCTCGGGTGTTATCTTCACCTGCCCCTTGCCGTCATAGCCGAAGCGGCGGGTCTTGAGCACGGCGGGCCTGCCGATGCGCTCGACGGCCTCGGCCAGCTCGGCCTCGCTGGAGACGGGCGCGAAGGGCGCAACGGCGATGCCGAGACCGGCGATGAAGCTCTTTTCGAGAAAGCGGTCCTGCGACACGGCCAGCGCCTGCGCATTGGGGGCAAGCAGAGCATGGGCGCTCAGGATCGCGGCCGTTTCGCTCGGCACGTTCTCGAATTCGTATGTGACCACGTCCACGGCCTTGGCGAAGCGCACCAGGTTCGCTTCGTCCTCATAGGCCGCGATGGTGTATTCGGTCGCCACCTCGAAAGCCGGACTGTTTTCCTCCGGCGCATAGATATGCGTCTTCAGGCCCAGCTGCGCCGCCGCCATGGCGATCATGCGGCCGAGCTGGCCGCCGCCGAGAATGCCGAGGGTGCAGCCGGGACGGATCATGAGGTGATCAGCTTTCGTTAGAGGGGCGCTCGGCCACACTGTCGCTCTGACGCTTCCGCCATTCGTCGAGACGCTCAGCGAGGGCAGGATCGTGCAGGGCCAGCACGGCAGCGGCCAACAGGGCCGCGTTCACGGCGCCTGCGCGGCCGATAGCGAGCGTTCCCACCGGGATGCCGGCGGGCATCTGCACGATGGAGAGCAGGCTGTCCTGGCCCGAGAGCGCCTTGGATTCCACCGGCACGCCGAAGACGGGCAGGGGGGTCATGGCGGCGGTCATCCCGGGCAGGTGGGCAGCTCCGCCGGCGCCGGCGATGATGACCTGGAAGCCTTCCGCCTTGGCGCCCTTGGCGAAGGCCACCAGCCGGTCCGGCGTACGATGAGCGGAAACGATACGGGTGTCGTAAGGAACGCCGAGCGCATCGAGCGTCTCGGCGGCATGGCGCATGGTGGCCCAGTCGGACTGGCTGCCCATGATGATGGCAATGGGGGGACGCGCCATGGCGTGGCTCCGGCTTTAAAGGCCTTAACTGTCCAGCCGGAATAGCGAAGCCGCTCCAGCCAGGCAAGGCTTTCTCAGGCGATGATGTCGGGGGTGAGCTGATCTTCGAGCCGGATGATCTGGTCCTTGAGGGCAAGCTTGCGCTTCTTCAGGCGCTGGACCTGCAGCTGGTCTCCGGCAACCATGCTCTCCAGGGCGTCGATGGCCATGTCGAGATCGCGGTGTTCCTGCTTGAGACGGGCCAGTTCCGTTTCCAGTTCAGCCAATTCGGTCATAAAAATTACCCAGAGCATCGGACCCAAAAGTGGACTCCACTTTTGGGATTGATCCGATGCTCAATCCCTTAAGTGGCGCATCGTCGGGCGCGGAAAACCGGATCCACTTTTCCGCACGATGCGCTAGATACCCGGCTGCCCTGCGGCCAGGCCAAGAGGGGCGGAAGTATGCTCTTGGGCCCTGTGGAGAGCAAGATCGCTCACGCATCTTCACCTCGCGATTCTTTGAATTTCGCCTTCGACTCGCCACACTCTGTCTGCCACAATGTTCCCCGTCAGTAGATCGAATAGGAGGAACT
Organism: Microvirga sp. GN3; assembly: GCF_055792825.1. Lineage (NCBI taxonomy): Bacteria > Pseudomonadati > Pseudomonadota > Alphaproteobacteria > Hyphomicrobiales > Methylobacteriaceae > Microvirga > Microvirga sp. GN3. The sequence goes on along the minus strand of NZ_JBVVAK010000022.1, from coordinate 39,098 downwards.
GACATGCCGCTGCAGAATCACCTGACGGAACTGGAACGGAAGCATCGGGCTCTCGAGCGCGAAATCCAGGATACGCTCAACAGACCGTCGGCAGATGACATGAGGCTGGCAGAACTCAAGCGAAAGAAGCTTCAACTCAAGGACGAGATCACACGACTGAGAAGCTCTGAAACGGCGTTGCATTAGCCGAACGATTCCTTAAATTTTCCCACCCGAAGAAGCCGTCGCTTCACTGAAGGAGCGGCGGCTTTTCATTGAAATATCTCAAAGAATCGCACCCGCGCCGTCGTAGATCAGCTTGGCGCCCACGAAGACCAGCAGGACATAAACGGCGGTGTAGAACGACTGCCCGGAGACGCGCCGCACGAGCAGCACACCGGCCCAGGTCGAGGCGATGGCCAGCGGAAACAGGGCTCCGGCGGTGGCCATGTTCTCCATCGTGAACTGCCCGAGCGCCAGATAGGGCGGCACCTTGATCCAGTTGACGAGCGCGAACACGATGGCGCCCGTGCCGACGAAGACGTCGCGCGGCAGCCGCTGGGGCATGACATAGATCTGGAAGGGCGGCCCGCCCGCATGGGCAATCATGCTGGTAAACCCCGTCACCCAGCCCCAGAAGATCCCGCGCGGCACATCGGCCGGCGCAGGCTTCGGCGGGGTCGCTCTGCGCTCCACGACGATGCGGCGAACGGCAAACGCCACCGAAATGACTCCGACCACCAGCTTGACCGCGGCATCGGACACTTGGGCGGCCAGGAGATAGCCCGTGAGAATGCCCGATGTCGCGCCCAGAACCATGATCACGACGTTGCGGCGATCCCAGGTGTGTCGGTAGGCCCAGACGGATACCACGTCCTGGACGATCAGGATTGGCAGCGTAATGGCGGCTGCCTGCACGGGCGAGACCACCAGCGCCATCAGCGGCAGCGAGAGCGCGCCGAGACCCGAGAAGCCGCCCTTGGCAAGCCCGAGCAGGATCACCGCGGGAATGGCGGCGGCATAGAAGAGAGGATCGGTAATCACGAAGGCACTCGCCGAAAGTCGACTCACCGAAAGTCGCCCCTGACCACGGCTTGGTGGCCTGCTACCACAGCAGGCGCTTGAAGTCTCATGCCGTGAACGCAACGGGGAACGCCATGTCATCAACCCAAAGTCGCTATCACGAGGTTTATGCCGGATGGCAATCCGATCCGGTGGGCTTCTGGGAGGAGGCCGCGCGGGAGATCGATTGGATCAAGCCGGCCGACAAGGTGTTCGACCCGCAGGCCGGTATCTACGGCCACTGGTTCGTCGGCGCGGAATGCAACACCTGCTACAACGCCGTCGACCGGCATGTGGCGACGCGCGGCGATCAGGCCGCGATCATCTACGACAGCCCCGTCACCAACACGAAGCGCAGCATCACCTATGCCGAGTTGCAGGACGAGGTGGCGACGCTCGCCGCCGTGCTGCAGGAGATGGGCGTCACGAAGGGCGACCGCGTCGTCATCTACATGCCGATGATCCCGGAGACGAGTTTCGCGATGCTGGCCTGCGCCCGCATCGGTGCGATCCATTCGGTGGTCTTCGGCGGGTTCGCCGCGAAGGAGTTGGCGACGCGCATCGACGATGCCAAGCCGAAGATCGTCCTCTCCGCCTCCTGCGGCGTCGAGGGCGCCCGCGTCATCCCCTACAAGCCGCTGCTCGACGAGGCGATCGCGCTCTCCATGTCGAAGCCGGAAGCCTGCCTCATCTTCCAGCGTCCGCAGCTCGCCTGCGATCTTAGTGAAGGCCGCGACCGGGATTGGACGAACGCGGTGGATGCGGCGCGAGCCGACGGCCGCAAGGCCGAATGCGTGCCGGTGGCGGCGACCGATCCGCTCTACGTGCTCTATACCTCGGGCACGACCGGCATCCCGAAGGGCGTGGTGCGCGACAATGGCGGCTACATGGTCGCACTCAAATGGTCCATGGGCCACTTCTTCGGCGTGAAGCCGGGCGAGGTGTTCTGGGCCGCGTCCGATGTAGGCTGGGTCGTCGGCCATTCCTACATCGTCTACGGGCCGCTTCTCCATGGCTGCACCGCCATCCTCTACGAGGGCAAGCCGGTGGGCACGCCCGATGCCGGCGCCTATTGGCGGGTGATCTCGGACCATGGGGTCGTGACGCTCTTCACGGCACCTACGGCCTTCCGCGCCATCAAGAAGGAGGACCCGAAGGCGGAACTCCTGAAAAAATACGATCTCTCCGCGTTTCGCGCCCTGTTCCTGGCCGGCGAACGGGCTGATCCCGACACGGTCAAATGGGCCGAGGATATCCTGGGCGTACCCGTCATCGACCATTGGTGGCAGACGGAGACCGGCTGGCCCGTGGCCGGCAACCCGCTGGGACTCGGTGCGCTTCCCGTAAAGCACGGCTCTCCCACGGTGCCGATGCCGGGCTATACCCTCGACGTGCTGGACGAGGGCGGCAAATCGGTCGGCCCGAACACCATGGGCGCCATCGTCATCAAGCTGCCGCTGCCGCCCGGCGCTCTGCCGACCCTCTGGCATGCGGATCAGCGATTCCAGGAATCCTACCTCTCGGTCTATCCCGGCTACTACAACACCTCGGATGCGGGCTATCTCGACGAGGATGGCTATATCTGGGTCATGGGCCGGACCGACGACATCATCAACGTCGCCGGCCACCGCCTCTCGACCGGCGGCATGGAAGAGGTGCTGGCCTCCCATCCGGCCGTGGCGGAATGCGCCGTCATCGGCATGAAGGACCCGCTCAAAGGCGAGGTGCCCTGCGGCTTCGTGGTGCTCAAATCCGGTATCGACCGGCTGCCCGAGGAGATCGAGGCGGAGCTCGTGGCCCTGGTGCGCGACAAGATCGGCCCCGTGGCCGCCTTCAAGCTCGCGATCACCGTCGCCCGCCTGCCCAAGACCCGCTCGGGCAAGATCCTGCGCGGCACCATGAAGAAAATTGCCGATGGCGACGCCTGGTCGACGCCTGCCACCATCGACGATCCCATGATCCTGACCGAGATCGGGGATGTGCTGCGGGCGAGGGGGCTTGTAGGGTAAAAGGGCTTACGGATGACGAAGCCGGAAGAGGACGAACAGGCCCGTTTCGAAGCTCTGCTGGCACAGGCCCTCGGAGACGATGACAAGGCGCTGGCGCATCGGGCCGCCAAGGATCTGCGCAGCGCGGCTCGATCTGATGCCGTCGGAGCCAAGGCAAGCTTCGAGCGTACCCGCGACAGGCCGGCAAAGCCACGCCGGCGGCAGCCGAAACGGCCGGGTTAAGTGCGCCACCATTTCGAAGTGTGGTGCGGGTCCCCTCCCTGTGATGGAGAGGGTTCCAGCGCTTTACTCGTCTCGCGATCCCGGATCGGCTTTGCCGTCCGGGATGACATTCTACGAAAACAAAAAAGGCCCGGATCGCTCCGGGCCTTTTTCGTGAAAAATCTTATTCCTCGTCCTCGTCGTCACGCTTGAGCTGCTTGAGCTTGGCGAAGACCGAGTTGACGTCGATGGTCTCTTCCTCGGCTGGCTTCGGACGGCTCATGTCGGCGAAGGGGTCGACGCGCTCGGGAGCCGTGGAGATCTCCGCCGGCATCAGGGTGCCGCCATGCTCCTGGGGCTCCACGTGCGGGCGGTCCTTGGCGGCGCGCTGCACCTCGAAATCGAGATCGATCTGCGAGCATAGGCCGAGCGTCACCGGGTCCATCGGCGAGAGGCTGGCCGAGTTCCAGTGGGTGCGGTCGCGGACCTGCTGGATCGTGGTCTTGGTGGTGCCCACCAGACGCATGATCTGCGCGTCCTTCAGCTCGGGATGGTTGCGCACAAGCCAGAGGATCGCGTTCGGGCGGTCGTGGCGGCGGGACACGGGGGTGTAGCGCGGTCCTTTCTTGACCCGCTTCTGCTCGGGCAGCTTCACCCGCGACTCGGCGAGCCGGAGGTGGTGGTTCGGGTCCTTCTGGGCCTTCTCGATCTCTTCACGGGTCAGCTGGCCCGTGGTCACCGGGTCGAGGCCCTTGATGCCGGCCGCGACTTCGCCGTCGGCAATGCCCTTCACCTCGAGCGGGTGGAGCTTGCAGAAATCGGCAATCTGATCGAACGACAGCGATGTATTTTCGACGAGCCAAACGGCTGTCGCCTTCGGCATCAACGGTCCCTGGGACATTAAGTGAACCTCCTTCAGGCCGGGCGCCGGACATTTCGGCGCCGCACGGCAAAACTCTCTCGCGCTCCGAACCGGCCCGGACCGGAGCATCTCGTCTCACGATGTGAGGGAAACGAGATGATTATAGGGATCGTGCCGGGATGTTGCAAATTTTAGAGCATGGGTTCCAAAAGTGGACACCACTTCGCGATCGATCCGGTGTGCTAGAGGATGAGAACGATCTTGCCGATATGCTCGCCACCGTCCATGCGGGCATGGGCCTTGACCACATCCTCGAAGGCAAAGCTCGAATCCATCACTGGCCGGCAACGGCCCTGCATCAGGAGCGGCCAGACCTTGTCTTCGAGCGCTTCGGCAATCTCGGCCTTTTCCGCCGGCGAGCGGGGGCGCAGGGTCGAACCCGTGTGGGTGAGTCGCTTGACCATCAGACGGCGGAAATCGACCTCGGCTTTCGGGCTCCGAAGGAAGGCGATCTGCACGATCCGGCCATCCTGCGCCGCTGCTTCGTAGTTCCGTGGAATGTAGTCGCCGCCGACCATGTCGAGGATCACGTCCGCGCCGCGGCCCCCGGTCGTTTCCTTCACGACTGCGACGAAATCCTGGCTCCGGTAGTTGATCGCCACATCCGCGCCGAGCTTCAGGCAGGCCTCGCATTTTTCTTGGCTGCCGGCCGTGGCGATGACCGTAGCGCCAAAGGCCTTGGCGAGCTGGATCGCCGTGGTGCCGATGCCGGAGGTCCCGCCATGGATCAGCAGCGTCTCGCCCGGTTGCAGGCGGCCCCGGTCGAACACGTTGGTCCAGACGGTGAAATAGGTTTCCGGGATGGCGCCGGCTTCCTCGAAAGACAGGCCGGCAGGAATGGGCAGGGCGTTGCTCTCGTGGACGACGGCGTAATCGGCATAGCCCCCGCCCGGCACCAAAGCCATGACCGGGTCGCCAATGGCAAACCGCGCGGCGTTGTGGCCCGTGGCCACCACCTCGCCGGCGATCTCGAGCCCGAGAATATCCGGGGCACCGGGAGGAGGGGGATAGCCGCCTTGGCGCTGGATCACGTCGGGGCGGTTCACACCCGCCACCTTCACACGCACCAGGATCTCGCCCTCCTTGGGCTTGGGAACCGGACGCTGGACGACCTTGAGAACCTCGGGCCCGCCGCTCCCCTCGGTAACGACGGCGCGCATCATGTCCGGAGTTTGCCCCATTTTTCCCTCCTTTGGTCAACAAGCTCCCGGGATATAGGCCCCGTTGGCAAGGAATACATGCCGGATTAAATTCACGATCAACAGTTGAAGAGGAGAATGCCATGGCCCTCGATCCCTTCGCCGATGAACCGCGCCAGATCATGAGCGGGCACGAGATCGGCCAGGATCTCTCGATGCTCTCCATCGACGAGCTCGACGAGCGCGTCGAAATGCTGGAGCAGGAGATCGCCCGCCTCAAGGAGGCGAGGGCCCGAAAGGAAAACTCCCGCGCTGCCGCGAGCGCTTTCTTCAAGCTCAGCCAGGGTTGAGGCCATTGTAACGAGGAAACGCCCTTAACGGCGCGTTAACCATTCTCGGATAGGAATCGGTCATCCAGGTCTCTCCCTGGATGCCGAGTGGCTCTGAAGCCCACTCTGTTCGACGCTTCCCTGTTAGACTTGAAGAGCCGCCCCGAGCGGCTCGATTTTTATGCGATTTCGGCATCAGATTGGCGCGAAAAACCGGGCCCACTTTTCACTGGCGTGGCCCTTCGGGTCGCTAGCGTGGCCCGCTGGGACCGCACGATGCGCTGGTTTAACCTTAAGAAGAGGTTACCGAGGCAAGTCTCGACGGTCCGTCCTATAATCATCCCAACAGTTCAAAACCTCCGACAATCTCAGGCGGAGGATAGGTTTTGGGAGATGTGCGTGAACGAACCCGACGTGATCCAGCTCGACGTCGATCCTGTCCGGTTCGGGCAGAGCTTCGTGGGTTCCGAGGCCTTCAGGGCCCTCTTCCAGGAGGGCATGGAGCTCATCGAGGAAACCGCCGCCTATCTCGATGGCCCGGGCCGCGAGGAATCCCGCAACCTGCCGCGACAGGAAAGTCTCGTCTATGCCAGCGAGAGCATGCGGCTCACCACCCGCCTGATGCAGGTCGCCTCCTGGCTCCTGCTGCAGCGCGCCGTGGCGGAAGGGGAGATCTCCTCCGATCAGGCCCAGTTGGAGAAGAACCGCGTCCGCCTGAACTCGCACGACACCGCGACGACCATCACCGAATACGAGGCGCTGCCTGCCCGCCTGCGGGAGCTGATGGGCCTCGCGACCCGGCTCCACGCCCGGATCCTCCATCTCGAACGCCTTATCGCGGAGGCGGGTGAGGCCCCTCGGCCCTCCGCTCCCAACCCGGTTGCGACCCAGCTCGGCATGCTGCAACGGGCTTTTGGAGTGGCGGAGTAAGGATTCTCGTTCGGACTGCCCTCAGGTCTGTACGTCTGGCACATCATCACTGAGGCGCAGGCGCTAATTCCCTCCCCTTGTGGGGAGGGATTAAGGGTGGGGGTGCCGGCGCTGAGCTGGATCAGCATGGCGCTTCACGAGGGCTGTGAAAATCCCACCGCCAAAGAAAAAGCCCCGCCTTGAGCGGGGCTTTTTGTATTCTGGTTCAAAGTATCCAGCGCGAGACGCCGGTTTACTTCTTGCCGCCGAGGCCCAGGTTGCCGAACTTCGAGTTGAAGCGCGACAGACGGCCGCCGCGGTCGAGCAGCTGCTGCGTACCGCCGGTCCAGGCCGGGTGGGTGTTCGGGTCGATGTCCAGGTTGAGGGTGTCGCCCTCTTTGCCGTAGGTCGAGCGGGTGGTGTACTCGGTGCCGTTGGTCATGACCACTTTGATGAAGTGGTAATCGGGATGTTCGGTTTCTTTGCGCGCCATTGCCATAGTCCTTCTTGCGGCCAGCCGGATCTGGTCAGCCCGCAATGTTGAGATCGAGCCTGAATTGATGAATGCGCGCCTATACCTCACTTAAGACCTTGAAACAAGCCGGGGCAAAGGTGCTAAACCGCCCGGTATCCCGATTCCGGAAAACGAAGGTGTCATGGCCGATCATTCCCAGGGGCAGAACCGCCCCAAGGCTGCGCTCAGCGCCTTAAAGCCGCTCATTCCCTACGGCCTGGCTTACAAGGGACGGATCGCGGCGGCGCTGGTGGCCCTGGCGATGGCGTCCGCGGCCACGCTCGTCGTGCCCGTCGCCGTGCGCCGGGTCATCGATTTCGGCTTCTCGGAGCAGGGACGGGCCTACATCAACGCCTATTTCGTCCTCCTGATCGTGGTGGTGGGTGTCCTCGCCCTGGCCAGTGCCCTTCGCTACTACTGCGTCATCACGCTCGGCGAGCGGGTGGTGGCGGATTTACGCTCCGCCGTATTCCGGCATCTGACTTCCCTCGACCCGGCCTTTTTCGACCAGACCAAGAGCGGCGAAATCGTCTCGCGGCTCACGGCCGACACCACGCAGGTCAAGTCGGCCTTCGGGGTCAGCATCTCGATCGCGCTGCGCAATCTCTTTCTTTTTCTCGGCGCGACGGTGCTCATGATCATCACGAGCCCGAAGCTCTCGGCACTCGTACTCCTCGCCATTCCGGTCATCGTCCTGCCCCTGGTGTTTTCCGGCCGGGCCGTGCGGCGGCGTTCGCGGGCAGCGCAGGATCGCCTCGCCGATGCCTCGGCCTATGCGGCGGAGGCTATCGGCGCGGTGCGGACCATGCAGGCCTTCGGCATGGAAAGCTTCACCGCCTCCCGCTTCACCGCTGCCGCCGAGGAGGCTTTCGGCGCAGCTAGGCTCTCCACCACCATGCGGGCCTTTCTGACAGGCGCGGGCATCTTCCTGGTCTCGGCCAGCGTGGTTGGCGTGCTGTGGTATGGCGCGCAGGACGTGTTGGCGGGCGAGATGACGGGCGGGCGCCTGTCGCAGTTCGTGCTCTATGCGGTCTTTGCCGCAAGCTCCCTCGGACAGCTCTCCGAGGTCTATGGCGAACTGGCCCAGGCGGCGGGTGCGGCGGAGCGCCTCGGCGAGATCCTGGCGGCGAAGCCCGCCATCGAGCGGCCCCGCAACCCCAGGCCGCTGCCCAATCCGCCCCTTGGCACCGTGGCCTTCCAGGATGTGCATTTTGCCTATCCGACCCGCTCCGAGCAGAGAGCCCTGCACGGCCTGAGCCTGACCGTTTCCTCCGGCGAACGGGTCGCTATCGTCGGCCCTTCCGGCGCCGGCAAGAGCACGATCCTGCAGCTGCTCCTGCGCTTCTACGATCCGCAGGGCGGCACCATCTGGGTCGATGGCGTGCCGGTCACCGAGGCCGATCCCTTCGCGCTGCGCGCCCGCATGGCCCTGGTACCGCAGGAACCGACGATCTTTGCAGCATCCGTGCTCGACAACATCCGCTACGGCCGCCCGGAGGCCAGCGAGGACGATGTCCGGCGCGCCGCCGAGCTCGCCTCCGCCGACGGCTTCATTCAGGCCCTGCCGGAGGGCTACCGGACCATGATCGGGGAGCGTGGCGTGACCCTGTCGGGCGGCCAACGGCAGCGCTTGGCCATCGCCCGCGCCATCCTGAAGGACGCCCCAATTCTACTCCTCGATGAGGCGACTTCAGCGCTGGACGCGGAGAGCGAGCGCAAGGTCCAGACCGCTCTCGACCGGCTGATGGAGGGTCGCACCACCCTGGTCATCGCCCACCGCCTCGCCACCGTGCGCTCCGCCGACCGCATCCTGGTCATGGACAAGGGCGTGATCGTGGAGGAAGGCACGCACGAGTCGCTCCTCGCCACGGGCGGCCTCTACGCCCGCCTGGCCAGGCTCCAGTTCACGAGTGCGACGGGCCATATCGAGGCGGCGGAGTAGCGCGCTCAGCGGACCCATGTTTGCCATGCTTTCGTGAGAGACAGGACCGGCATGAGCGATTCGTCCGGCTGGGAGGAGGCGCATGGTGGTCAGCAGGAGACATCCCCAGGACTCGCCCCGCATCAACATCCTTGAGCCGTGGGATCTCCAGTACTGGTCGGACCGCTGGAACGTCCCGCGCCGGCAGGTGGTCGAAACCATCCGCCGCGTCGGCGACCAAGTCCACGACGTCGCGCAGGCTTTGGGCAAGAGGTAGGCGGAGACCTGCCGCCTGGCTTTCAGCCGGACCTAGCGTGGCAATCCGGGCATGATAAACAGGCTCATGCCCGACCTTTACCCACCCCTTGAGCCCTACGATTCCGGCATGCTCGACGTGGGCGACGGGCATCGCATCTATTGGGAGACCTGCGGCAATCCTGCCGGGAAGCCCGCCCTCGTTCTCCACGGCGGTCCCGGTTCCGGCTGCACCGTGAATGCGCGGCGTTATTTTGATCCACGCGCCTATCGCATCGTGCTGTTCGATCAGCGCGGGAGCGGACGGAGCACGCCGCACGCCAGCACTCCGGACATCGATCTCTCCACGAACACGACGGCGCATCTGCTGATCGATATCGAGCGGCTGCGGCAGCATCTCGGGATCGAGCGATGGCTGGTGCTCGGCGGATCCTGGGGCTCGACCCTGGCGCTCGCTTACGCCGAGCGGCATCCTGCGCATGTGACCGAAATGGTGCTGTTCAGCATCGCCACCACCACGGCATCGGAAATCGATTGGATCACCCGCGGCGTCGGCGCCTTCTTTCCCGAGGCATGGCAGCTTTTTCGGGCAGGCGCCCCAGAGGCGGATCGGGAGGGGAGCCTCGTCGAGGCCTATCACCGTCTCCTCATGGACCCGGATCCCGCCATCCACGAGAAGGCCGCGCGGGACTGGTGCGACTGGGAAATGGCCATCGTCGCGGTGCATCCCGACCACAAGCCACATCCCCGATATGACGATCCTGCCTTCCGGCTGGGCTTCGCGCGGCTCGTCACCCATTACTGGCGGCACAGGGCCTGGCTCGAGGATGGCGCTCTGGTACGGGATGCGAACCGTCTTGCCGGCATTCCCGGTATCCTGATCCACGGCCGCCTCGACATCGGCGGCCCGCTCGTCACGCCCTGGACGCTTCAGCAGAATTGGCCGGGCAGCGAGCTGATCGTCGTCGGCGAAGCCGGGCACGATGCGCGCGACCCTGGCATGACGGAGAGCATCGTCGCCGCGACGGATCGTTTCGCGCGACTCACCGTTCCGTGAGTTTCAGCTCGATGCGCCGGTTGCGGCCAAAGGCTTCTTCCGTGGTGCCGTTGTCGAGGGGCTGGAACTCGCCGAAGCCGGCGGCGACGAGGTGTTGGGGCTGGACGCCGCGGGCGATCAGCGCCTGCACCACGGCGATGGCGCGGGCAGAGGACAGGGCCCAGTTCGACGGAAATTGCGCCGTGTTGATGGGACGCTGATCGGTGTGGCCATCGACGCGAATCACCCAGGGAATATCCGGAGGCACCTGGCGCTCCAGCTCGACCAGGGCCGAGGCGATGCGGTCGATCTCGCCGGAGGCTTCCGGACGCAGAGTGGCCTGGCCGGCGGGGAAGAGCACCTCGGACTGGAACACGAAGCGGTCGCCGACGATGCGCACATCGGGGCGGTTGCCGAGGATCTGCCTGAGGCGCCCGAAAAAGTCCGACCGGTAGCGGGCGAGTTCCTGCACGCGCTGCGCCAAGGCCACGTTGAGGCGGCTGCCGAGATCGGCGATGCGGGCCTGGCTCTCCTTGTCCCGGTTCTCTGACGCCGAGAGCGCCTCCTCCAACGCCGCGAGCTGGCGGCGCATGGCGGCGATCTGCTGGTTGAGGATCTCGACCTGGCTCAGAGCCCGGCCAGTGGCTTGGCGCTCGGTTTCGAGCTGCGTGCCCAGCTCCTGCGCCTGGACCTGCGCCGCACCGCCGCTGTCGAGAAGGCTCTGCAGGCGCGCCCGCTCGGCCTCGTTGGCGCGCAGCGTCGTCTGCAGAGAGGTGACGGTATCCTCGATGGTGCGGCGGCTCGAGCGTTCCAGGGAGAGAAGGTCGGTCAGCTCGGAGATCTGGCGGTTCAGGCGGTCGAGCACCGTGTCGCGGCCCGACAATTCGCGGGACAGGAAGAACTGCCCGACCGTGAAGACCGAAATCAGGAAGATGATGGCGAGCAGCAGCGTCGACAGGGCGTCCACGAAGCCCGGCCAGTAATTGATCTGTCCCCCGCGTCCGCGCCGACGTCCTCCCGCGCTCGAGACTGGCATCAGGGCAGCCTTTCACGGGAGAGGCGGTCGAGGACCTGCTTCAACTCCTTCTCACGGGCGGCCTGGGCCTCGACCCAGTCGCGGATCATCTGCTGCTCCGCCCGCATGTGCTGCACAAGGCCCTGGACGCCCTCGGCAAGGTTCGCCATGGCCTGGGTCGCCGCCCGCCCGCCCGCGCCATCATTGACGGCGGCAGTGAGCCGGTTCAGGGCCACCGTCAGATCGTGCGAGGTGGCTCCAGGGCGCAGGGCAGCATCGGTAGGCGTGTCCATGGTCGAGGTGGCGAGCCAGTCCTCCAGCTCCGTATAGAAGCGGCTCTGGGCCTGGCCGGCCTGAAGGTCGAGGAAGCCGAGGACGAGGGAGCCCGCCAAGCCGAAGAGCGAGGCCGAGAAGGACAGGCCCATGCCCTGCAGAGGGCCGGCGAGCGAGTTCTTCAGCTCGTCGAAGAGAACGGCGGTATCCTGGCCGGTGCGGAGCGAGGCGATGATGCGCCCGACTGAGCCCACCGTGTCAATCAGGCCCCAGAAGGTGCCGAGAAGGCCTAAGAAAACCAGGAGGCCGGCGAGATAGCGCACGATCTCCCGGCTCTCATCGAGGCGCGCGCCGATGGAGTCGAGGACCGAGCGGGTTGCCGCGACGGAAAATCCGGATTGGCCGGGGCGGTTGCCGAGAAGAGCGGCCAGTGGCGCCAGCAGGACCGGCGGGGAGGGGGCGACCAGTCCTTCTTCGGTCTGCCGGAGGGTGTTGACCCATCGCACCTCTGGAAACAGGCGCCAGACCTGCCGAATCGCGAGCACGATGCCGATGAACATCACGCCCAGAATCAGGGCGTTGAGGCCGGGATTGGCCTGGAAGGCTTCCCAGATCTGCCGGTAGAGGATGAAGGCGACAAACCCCGCCAGAACCAGGAAGACCGCCATGCGGATCAGATATATCCGCGGTGGGGTAAGGGGTTGGTCCGCCATCGTTATCCTGTGCATTCGTGCTTCGGGGCTGCACCAATGTGACCGCGCCCGTCCGAAGGATCAAGCGCGACCATGGTCCCCTTCGACGGGCACGAACAGAAATATCAGGCCTTGGCTTTCTTCAGGAGCTTGAGCAGCTCGCGGTGCATGATCTCGTTGCCGCAGGCGATCGTCCCCTTGGTGAGCGGGTCACTGCCGCCGTCGGCGTCCGAGACGAAGCCGCCCGCTTCGCGGATCATCAGGATGCCGGCGGCGATGTCCCAGGAATTGAGGCCCCGCTCCCAATAGGCGTCGAAGCGTCCGCAGGCCACATAGGCGAGGTCGAGGGAGGCCGCGCCCCAGCGGCGCATGCCACCCACATAGGCCATGACGGCGGCTGCCTCGCGCAGGTACAGGCCGTGATCGCCCTTGCCGATATGGGGCAGGCCGTTGGCCACCACCGCGTCGGCGAGATCGCTGCGGGCCGCCACGCGGATGCGGCGGTTGTTGAGATAGGCGCCTTTGCCGCGCTCGGCGATGAAAAGTTCGTCCTTGGCCGGATCGTAGATCACGCCGGCGACGATCTGGCCGTCGCGCTCCAGGCCGACGGAAATCGCGAATTGCGGCAGGCCATGCAGGAAGTTGGTGGTGCCGTCGAGCGGGTCGATATGCCAGCGATGGCTTGGATCGGTGCCCTCGACGACGCCTTGCTCTTCCATGACGAAGCCATAGCCGGGACGGGCCTTTTCGAGCGCCTCGCGCAGGATCTTCTCCGCCTTGCGGTCGGCGGCGGACACGAAATCGCCCGGGCCCTTGCGGGAGACCTGCAGGTTCTCGACCTCACCGAAATCGCGCTTCAGCGAGCGCGAGGCCTTCATCACGGCATCGGTCATGACGGTCATGAGGGGCGAACGGATCATCGGGCAGGTCCTGGCAAAGAGCGGTTTTCAAAGAGACGTGTGGTCGATGAACCACGCGAAGGTTTGCGTCAAGCGGTGGATCAACCGAGCAGCCGTGCGAATGATCCAGGTTTGCAGTATTTAGAGCGCTCAGCGCATCCCCAAGCGCTCCGCCGCCAGCTTTTCGACGCGCTTGCGGTCCTCGGCGCTCAGGTCTTTGAGCGCGTCGTCGAGCCAGGGATCGGCCAGACCCTGTGCCGCCGCCAGGATATGCCAGGCGGCCGCATCGATCTTGTTGGCAGGCACGCCACGTCCTGCGACGAGCAGGCGGGCAAGGCGGTTCTGGGCGATGGCGTTGCCCTTGGCGGCGGCGCGGCGGAAATAGCGCGCCGCCTGGGACTCACTGGCCGGTACCCCATCCCCGTTGAAGAGCAGGATCGCGTATTCCACCTCGCCGATCGAGCTGCCGTTGCGGGCCGCGCGCTCGAACAGGCGGGCGGCCTCCTGCGCATTCTGGGCGACGCCCCGGCCCTTGAGATAGAGCACGCCGAGCGCATGCTGCGCGTCCGGGATTTCCGCTGCCGCGGCCTTCTTCAACAGCTCGACGGCCTTCTGCAGATCCGCATCGTTGCCGCTGGTCAGCAGCAGCAGGGCGAGGTTGTGGGAGGCCAGGGGGCTGCCCTTCGCGGCGGCCTGTTCGAGCCAGGCCCGGCCCTGCGCCGGGTTCTTGGCCATGCCGCGCCCGTCGAGGGCCATGAGACCGAGCGAGGCCAACGCATTGGCGTCGCCGCGCTGCGCCGCCAGCCGATACCACTCGGAGGCCTTCTTCGGGTCCATGGTGATGCCGAGGCCCTGATTGTAGAGCTCCCCTAAGAGGGTCATGGCGGCGGCATCGTTGCTGTTCTTTTCCAGCCGCAGGTTCGCCTCGCGGAAGGCCGTCTGGTAGAGGCCGCGCTGATAGGCGCCATAGGCGAGATCGGGCTCCGCCGCATGACTTGACGTCGCGGCTGCCACGAGAAGGGCGCCGCCGATGATCCAGGGGAGCCGCATCAGCGCGATGCCTCCTGCCGCTCCAGGATCTCCGCTGCGGCCTTCACGGCGGCGGTGGGGCCGTCCGCATGATTCCAGACTGCATCGCCCAGCGCGACGAATTCCGCATTCGTGGCGGCTAGGGTCTCGACCGCATCGAGGCTCGGGGCATAGGCAACGCAGGGCGTTTCAAAGATCTCGGCCCACCAGGAGGCCCGCTCCACCACGCTCTCCAGGGAGGGGAGGAAACCGTCGGGACGCGGCTCGCCGAAGAGCAGGTAATCGACCCCGGCTTCCCCTAAGGTCATGGCGTCGTCCTTGGTGCGGATCGCGCCGACGCCGATGGCGCGCTCTGACTTCAGCCGATCGCGCAGCTCGCGCACGCGGGCCGGATCGGCCGGAACATGAACGCCGTCCGCGCCGCCCCGGGCAGCGACGTTTGCGAGATCAGCCTTGCCCTCGGCTGCAACGATCACAGCTGCCCCATGCTCCTGCGCGGCGGGGGCCAGGGTCTTCACCAGATTGATGAGGCTTCGCTCATCAGCAGGCGCCAGTCGCAGCAGGACGGCCGCAACAGTGCCTGTCCCGCAGGCTTGCGCGAGACGCGGCGCGAAGGAGGCATCCTCCAGGACAGGAGTGATGAGATAGAGGCGGGCGAGGGTATCGGCCATGGGGCTCTAAGGTCACGAAAAAGGACAGACAGCGTTCCCATAACGAAAACGGGGCCATCTTGCGAGGCCCCGCTTGTCGATCATGATTAAGGCGAATGTTGAGCGCGGCCGCTTTTCCCCTCCCCCTTGCGGGGAGGGGCAGGGGTGGGGGTGGTGCGACCAGATGAGGGATTGAACGAGCGAAGCGCTGTAGCTGCCTGGGACACCCTGAATGAGACGCAGCGCTTCGACTTTGCGACCCCCACCCTCGATCCTTCCCCGCAAGGGGGAGGGAAGAGGCACGATGCCTGAAGGCTCTCTTTACTCCGCCGCCTGACGGCTCGTAGCGATGGTCGGGTCGAGCTCGCCGGAGGCGTAGCGCTTCGCCATCTCGGCCAGCGTGAACACGCGCTTGATCTTCGAGGCCTGGCCGGCGGTGTTGAACTCCTGCAGGCGCTGCTTGCAGAGCTTCGTCATTGCCTCCATGGCAGGCTTCAGATACTTGCGCGGATCGAACTCGCCCGGGTTCTCGGTCAGAATCTTGCGAATCTGGCCGGTCATCGCCATGCGGTTGTCGGTGTCGATGTTGATCTTGCGCACGCCATGCTTGATGCCGCGCTGGATCTCTTCCACCGGCACGCCCCAGGTCGGCTTCATCTGGCCGCCATACTGGTTGATGATGTCCTGCAGGTCCTGCGGCACCGAGGAGGAGCCGTGCATCACGAGGTGAGTGTTCGGGAGCTTCTTGTGGATCTCCTCGATCACATTCATCGCAAGGATCGCGCCGTCCGGCTTGCGGGTGAACTTGTAGGCGCCGTGCGAGGTGCCCATCGCGATGGCAAGCGCGTCGACCTTGGTCTCGGCCACGAACTTCACCGCCTCGTCGGGATTCGTCAGCAGCTGGTCGTGCGAGAGCTGGCCCTCGGCGCCGTGGCCGTCCTCGGCCTCGCCCGTGCCGCTCTCCAGCGAGCCGAGCACACCGAGCTCGCCTTCCACCGAGATGCCGCCGAGATGGGCCATCTCGACCACCTTCTTGGTCACGCCGACATTGTAGTCCCAGTCGCCCGGGGTCTTGCCGTCGGCCTTCAGCGAGCCATCCATCATCACCGAGGTGAAGCCGGCCTGGATTGCGGTCATGCAGGTGGCGGGCTCGTTGCCGTGATCGAGATGCACGCAGACCGGGATATGCGGATAGATCTCGGTCACCGCATCCATCATGTGCTTGAGCATGACGTCGTTGGCATAGGAGCGCGCACCGCGGCTCGCCTGGATGATCACCGGCGCATCGACCTCGTTGGCCGCCGCCATGATCGCGAGCGCCTGCTCCATGTTGTTGATGTTGAAGGCAGGCACGCCATAGCCTTGCTCGGCTGCGTGATCCAGAAGCTGCCTCATGGTGATGCGTGCCATTTCGTCCTCCTTATTGGGCGGCTGTTTTAAGCGCGCCGAAACTGAACCTGAGCTTAAGCGAGCCTCGGGCCGCGTTACTCTTGCGAGGGAGGGTTAATTCCCTTGCCCGAGAGCGATCGTTCAGGCCCTCAGCGCGTCCACGCCGGGCAGCGACTTGCCTTCGAGCCACTCGAGGAAAGCGCCGCCTGCAGTCGATACATAGGTAAAGTCGTCCGCAACGCCAGCGTGGTTGAGGGCCGCGACCGTATCGCCGCCGCCGGCGACGGAGACGAGCTTGCCTTCCCTGGTGCGCTGGGCCGCATGGCGGGCCGCCGCGACCGTGCCCTGGTCGAAGGGCGCGATCTCGAAGGCGCCGAGCGGGCCGTTCCAGACGAGCGTCGCGGCGTCGTTGATCGCAGACGAGATACGCTCGACCGATTGCGAGCCGACATCCAGGATCATCTGATCCTCGGGGATCGCATCGATACCATAGGTGTGGTTGTGGGCGCCCGCCTTGAACTCGTAGGCGCAGACGCCGTCGACGGGCAGGATGATGGCGCAGTTCGACTGGCGTGCCTTGTCGATGATGCGCATGGCGGTCGCCGCCAGATCCTTCTCGGCCAGCGATTTGCCGATGCCGAGGCCCGTCGCATGCACGAAGGTGTTGGCCATGCCGCCGCCGATGACGAGGGCATCGACCTTGGTGACGAGGTTTTCGAGCAGGTCGATCTTGGTCGAGACCTTGGCGCCGCCGACGATGGCGACGACCGGGCGCTTGGGCGCTTCGAGACCCTTGGTCAGGGCATCGAGTTCCGCCTGCATGGTGCGGCCGGCGAAAGCGGGCAGCACGCGGGCAAGACCCTCGGTCGAGGCGTGAGCGCGATGCGCCGCCGAGAAGGCGTCGTTGACATAGACGTCGCCGAGCTTCGCCAGATCCTGCACGAAGGCCGGATCGTTCTTCTCCTCGCCCGCATGGAAGCGGGTGTTTTCGAGGAGCAGTACACCGCCTTCTTTGAGGGAATTGACAGCATTGGCTGCAGCCTCGCCGATGCAGTCATCGGCGAAGGCCACGGGCCTGTGGAGATGTTTCGAGACCGCTTCCGCGACGGGCTTCAGGGATTCCTTCGGGTCGCGCCCCTTCGGGCGTCCGAAATGGGCGAGAAGGATCACCTTTCCGCCCTTGTCCGCGATCTCCCGGATGGTGGGGAGCACGCGCTCGATGCGCGTCGCGTCCGTCACCCGGCCGTTCTCCATCGGGACATTGAGGTCCACCCGGACGAGAACGCGTTTCCCCTTGACCTCTGCCTGGTCGAGCGTGCGGAAGGCGGTCATGAAGCGGCCTCCCTTAGATGAGCTTCGCCATGGCGACGGCGGTGTCCGCCATGCGGTTCGAGAAGCCCCATTCGTTGTCGTACCAGGACAGCACGCGCACGAAGTTGCCTTCCATCACCTTGGTCTGATCCAGGTGGAACACGGAGGAGTGCGGATCGTGGTTGAAGTCCGAGGAGACGTTCGGCTGGTCCGTGGTGCCTAGGATGCCCTTCAGCTCCTGCTCGGCCGCGCGCTTGATCGCCGCGTTGATCTCCTCCTTCGTCGTCGCCTTCTTGGCGACGAACTTGAAGTCGACCACGGAGACGTTCGGGGTCGGCACGCGGATCGACGAGCCGTCGAGCTTGCCGTTGAGGTCGGGCAGGACGAGGCCCACCGCCTTGGCGGCGCCGGTCGAGGTCGGGATCATGTTCAGGGCCGCTGCGCGGGCGCGGTAGAGGTCCTTGTGCATCTGATCCAGCGTCGGCTGGTCGTTCGTGTACGAGTGGATCGTCGTCATGAAGCCCTTCTCGATGCCGACCGCGTCATGAAGCACCTTCGCCACCGGGGCGAGGCAGTTCGTGGTGCAGGAAGCGTTCGAGATGACGACGTGATCCTTCGTTAGCTTGTCGTGGTTGACGCCGTAGACGACCGTGAGATCGGCGCCTTCGGCCGGAGCCGAGATAATGACGCGCTTGGCGCCGGCGGTGAGGTGGGCCGAGGCCTTCTCCTTCGAGGTGAAGATGCCGGTGCATTCCATGGCGATGTCGACGCCGAGTTCGCGGTGCGGCAGGGCTGCCGGATCCTTGATCGCCGTCACGCGGATCTTCTTGCCGTTGATGATGAGGAACTCGCCGTCGACCGCAACCTCGGCCGGGAAGCGGCCATGGACGGAATCGAAGCGGAGCAGGTGGGCATTCGTCTCGACAGGGCCGAGATCGTTGATGGCAACCACCTCGATGTCCTTGCGGCCGCTCTCCACGATGGCGCGGAGGATGTTGCGTCCGATGCGACCGAACCCGTTGATCGCGACCTTCACCGTCATAGTCTTAGCTCCCTTGTGTAACGAGGCTTAAACGTTTCTCGTGCCTCAGAGATTGTGTGTCCGAAGAACCTTTTCAGCCACGGCTTCGGCCGTGATGCCGAAGTGCTTGTAAAGGTCCTTGTAGGGCGCGCTCGCCCCAAACCCATGCATGCCCACGAAAATACCGTCGGGGCCGATGACCGAATCCCAGCCGAACCGCACGGCCGCCTCGACGGCCACCTTGACCGGCGCATCGCCGATGATCTGCTGGCGGACCTTCTCGGGCTGAGCCAGGAAGAGGTCGAGCGAAGGCACCGACACGACGCGAACCGGGAAGCTCTGCTCTTCCAGCAGCTTCTGGGCCGCGAGCGCGATCTCGACCTCGGAGCCCGACGCGAAGATGGTCGCGCGGGCTTTGCCGCTGGCGGGGGAGAGCTCGTAGGCACCCGTGGCCGAGAGGTTTTTCGCGCCGCCTTCTTTCCGAACCTGCGGCAGGTTCTGGCGGGTGAGCGCGAGCGTCGACGGGCCGTCGGTGCGCTCAAGAGCCAGCTGCCAGGCTTCCGCCGCCTCGATGGCGTCCGCCGGGCGGAACACGCGCATCTTCGGCATGGAGCGAAGGGCGGCCAGATGCTCCACCGGCTGGTGGGTCGGGCCGTCCTCGCCGAGACCGATCGAGTCGTGGGTCATCACGTAGATCGCCGGAACGCCGGCAAGCGCCGCGATGCGCATGGCGGGACGGGCATAGTCCGTGAAGACCAGGAAGGTCGCGCCAGCCGGCACGTAGCCGCCATGGAGCGCGATGCCGTTCATGGCGGCTGCCATGCCGTGCTCGCGGATGCCGTAATGGATGTAGCGGCCGGCATAGTTGCCGGGCGAGATCGCGGTCAGGTTCTTGGTCTTGGTGTTGTTGGAAGGCGTCAGGTCGGCCGAGCCCAGCACCAGCTCCGGCACGGCCTCGGTGATGACCTCGAGCGCGATCTCGCTGGCTTTACGGGTCGCGACATTCTGCGGCTCGGCGGCAAGCTTGTCCTTCAGCTTGGCGACCGCATCGGCGAGCCCCTGCGGGCGCACGCCCTTCACGCGGCGCTCGAACTCGGCGCGCTTCTCAGGCGCAAGCGCCTTCAGGCGATCTTCCCAGGCCTTGCGCAGGCGACGGCCCTTCTTGCCGGCCTTCGCCCAGGCGTCGCGGATGTTGTCCGGGATCTCGAAGGGCGCGTGGTTCCAGCGGAGCGCCGCCTTGGCGCCTGCGAGCTCCTCGGCGCCGAGCGGCTCGCCATGGGCCTTGGAGGTGCCGGCCTTCTTCGGAGCACCGTAGCCGATGGTCGTCTTGCAGGCGATCAGGGTCGGCTTGTCCGACTTCTGGGCGCGGGAAATGGCGCGCTGGATCGCCTGCGGGTCGTGGCCGTCGACGCGCACCGCATTCCAGCCGCAGGCCTGGAAGCGCTTCACCTGATCGACCGAGTCGGAGAGCGACAGGGGACCGTCGATGGAGATGCCGTTGTCGTCGAACAGCACGATCATCCGGTTGAGTTTCAGGTGGCCGGCAAGCGCGATGGCCTCGTGGCTGATGCCTTCCATCAGGTCGCCGTCGGAGGCGAGCACATAGGTGTAATGGTTGACGAGGTCGTCGCCGTATTCGGCGTTCAGCATGCGCTCGGCGAGCGCGAAGCCCACGGCTGTGGCGATACCCTGACCGAGCGGACCGGTGGTGGTCTCGACGCCCGGCGTCATGAAGTTCTCAGGGTGGCCCGGGGTTTTCGAGTCGAGCTTGCGGAAGTTCTTCAGCTCCTCGATGGTCATACCCTTCACGCCCGTCAGGTGCAGGAGCGAGTAGAGCAGCATCGAGCCGTGACCGGCCGAGAGAATGAACCGGTCGCGATCGGGCCAGGTCGGGTCGGCGGTGTCGTATTTCAGGAACTTGGTGAACAGCACCGTCGCCATGTCGGCGGCGCCCATGGGCAGGCCCGGATGGCCGGATTTGGCTTGTTCGACGGCGTCCATGGCGAGGACGCGCACGGCGTTCGCCAGATCGGAATGGGTGACGCGATCGGCGGAGACGGTATCTTGCACGGCGAGATCCACAAGTCTTGAGGGCCCCGCAACGGGGCGGTGGGGCGGTCTGTCTGGAAAAGGCGTGGGCTCCTTAACACGCGACAGGGGCGAGTCAAAGGCTTCACGGGGGTCAAATCCCCTCACGAAGCGTTGTTTGGCGCGGCCTGCGCGTTCGGGTATTTATCGTATTTTTGGGGTGAACCGGTGTCCACTGCGCCGGGAAATGCTGGGCATCGGACCCAAAAGCGGACCTACCTTTGGGATCCAATCCGATGCTCAATCCCTTAAGCGGCGCATCGTTCCTCTCGGAAAACCGGATCCACTTTTCCGCACGATGCGCTAGTGTATCGGCGATTCAGGAGGCATGATGGCGCCGACACTCGAGGAAGCAATGAAGCGGCTCGACATGGCCTTGGGGCTTCTCGAGGCATCGGTCTCCCGTCGCCTGGAGGCCGAGAAGCGGCGCGGCGCTCTGGAAACCGAGCTTCAGCTCATGCAGGACGACCGGGCCCGCCTTGCCGTGGAGCTCGATGGTGCGCTCACCCGCCTCCACCGCTTCGAGGCCGCGACCGACGATGTCGGCCGGAGGGTCCGCCAGGCCATCGGTGCCGTCCAGACGGTGCTCGCCCAGGCCGGTCAGCTCGAGCCGGAGGGGGGCTAGGCCATGCCTCAGGTGACGGTGACGATTGCCGGACAGACATACCGCATGGCCTGCGCCGAGGGTGAGGAGGGGCATCTCGAGGGCCTGGCTGCGTCCTACGATGCGCGGATCGAGGACATGCGCGGCTCCTTCGGCGAGATCGGCGACCTACGCCTTCACGTGATGGCGGCCATCGCTCAAGCCGACGAGCTGCATGAGACGAAAAGGCGGGTCGCCGCCCTGGAAGCGGAAGTGGCGGCTCTGAACAGCATCAACGCCACACGGGACGAGCGCTTGGAGCGGATTGAGGCCAGGCTCGCCGAGGGCGTCCAGATGGCGGCCGAACGGATCGAGGAGCTGGCGCGCAGCCTGAACGCGGCAGGGCAGGGTTAACCCGTCATGCCTCATCGTCATCCCGGACGCCGTCAGGCGATCCGGGATCGTTAGTGCATCGTGCGGACCCAGAGGGCCACGTCAGCGACCCGAAGGGCCACGCCAGTGAAAAGTGGACCCGGTTTTCCGCACCGAACGATGCGCTCTTCAAAGAGTGGGGCATCGGATTGAATCCCAAAAGTGGACCCACTTTTGGGTCCGATGCTCTAGCAGATTGAGCGCTCATTCCGAGAGCGATCCCGGGTTCTGCTGCGCAGCCCGGGATGACGCTGTTTCAAGACAAGTGAGACAGGCGGTATTGGCGCTGTCGGAGCTTGGCCAAAAGCTCCACATAGGGCTCCCGCCGCTCGTGATGGGCTGCCCTGATCCGGCGCTTGACGTGGACTTTCAGCCTCTGGTCCGAGCTGCTCCTTTCGGCTCGCTCCAGTTCCACTTCATACTCGAAATCGATGTTGCCGAGCATGTGCAGCACTTCTCGCATCATGGCGTCGATGCTGGGAGAATCGGTGCCGTCTCTGCGCCGGAATTCGGCGTCGTTGTTCTGTTTCAGATGAGCCATGATTCCTCCTCCCTGGTGGATGGCACATCCCCCACACGGCCATTTGACGGAGCTTCGGCAGCCACGGCCATTCCGTAATATTACGGATGCGCCGGCATCCCTGGCGGCGCGAAAGATCTCAGCCCGTCCTCACTTTTCCCCTTTCAACCGGCCCCCATCCTCCCTACATAGAGAAGGCGGGGCTGCGGGGCGCGTTAGGAGTTCATATTCCCCGGGGCCTTATCGATCCTGAAGGGAGCTGTCCCTGACCCGGTCCGTGGACTGGGACACACGGCGCCCACCTACTTTGTAGGTTCCCGGGATCGCTTCTCCGACGGTTTCTGTGGCTCCGCACCTTCTATGCAATCTCCTCCCTCTCCCGAACTGAAAGAGCGCCAACGCCGCGAGATGATCGCGCGTCGCGACGCGCTCCCTGACGATTTCCGCGAGCAGGCCTCCGACCGAATTATTGGACGTGTGCTCGACCTTCCCGAATTGAACGGCATCACCCCCGTCGGGGCCTATTGGCCGATCCGCAGCGAGGTCGATCCGCGCCTTCTCATGGAAGAGCTGGTCGCGCGCGGGCAGGACGTCGCCCTCTCCCAGATCCTCCATCCCCACCTGAGCTGGCGCCTGTGGCAGCCCGGCGACGTGCTGGTCAAAGGCGGCTTCGGCGTGCGCGAGCCCGGCCCCGATGCGCCGCAGGTCTTTCCCAAGGCGCTCATCGTGCCGCTCGTCGCCTTCGACCGCCGGGGAGGACGCATCGGCTACGGCAAGGGGCATTTCGACCGGGCCATCGCGGCGCTGGAAACACAGCATCCGGTCTTGACCGTCGGCTTGGCTTATGCGGTTCAGGAGATCGACGAAGTGCCGGTCGAGCCCCATGACCGACTCCTCGACGTTATCATCACCGAAGCCGAACTCATTCGGACAGCATCCGCTTAAGGACCCATCATGCGTCTTCTCTTCCTCGGCGACATCGTCGGGCGGCCCGGCCGCAATGCGGTGATCGAGCGCCTTCCGGCCTTGCGCGATCGCTGGCAGCTCGACTGCGTGGTCATCAATGGCGAGAACTCCGCCGGTGGCTTCGGCATCACCGAGGCGATCTGTGACGAGATCCTCGCGGCTGGAGCCGATGCCATCACGCTCGGCAACCATTCCTGGGATCAGCGCGAGACGCTCGTGTTCATCGAGCGCCAGCCGAGGCTGCTTCGTCCCGTGAACTACCCGCCCGGAACGCCGGGGCGCGGCGCGAACCTCATCGATACCCGCTCCGGCCACCGGGTGCTTGTCGTCAACGTCATGGGCCGCCTCTACATGGACGCGCTCGACGATCCTTTTGCCGCCGTCGACCGGGAACTCGAAACCTGCCCGCTCGGTCAGGTCGCCGATGCGATCATCGTCGATGTGCATGCCGAGGCAACGAGCGAGAAAGAGGCCATGGGCTACTATCTCGACGGGCGGGCGAGCCTCGTCGTCGGCACCCATACCCATGTGCCCACCGCCGACCATAGGGTTCTGCCGGGCGGCACGGCCTATATGTCGGATGCCGGCATGTGCGGCGACTACGATTCCGTGCTCGGCATGCAGAAGGAGGAGGCGATCCGCCGCTTCCTTCAGAAGACGCCGGGCGCCCGCCTGGAGCCGGGCCTCGGCGAAGGTACGATTTCCGGCATCGCCATCGAGACCGACGATCGCACGGGTCTCGCCAAGCGGGTGGCTGCCGTGAGGCTCGGGCCTCACCTGGAGGAAACCTGGCCGCGCTTCTGGGATTGACCTCGGCTTCTTCCCTCCCCCTTGCGGGGAGGGATCAAGGGTGAGGGTCGCAAAGTCAGAGCGCCGCACGCTATTCAGGTTTCTCAACGTAAATACAGCGCCTCGCTGGTCTCGTCCTTCATCCAGCTGAACCACCCCACCCCTTCCCCTCCCCGCAAGGGGGAGGGGATCATGGTGCCGCTCCCTTGGCGCGGAGCGGAACCGTTCCCATCTCTCCCGTCACGGAGGAAACCGGTGGACGCGGATACTGAGACGGCAAGACCGAAGAAGGGCATTTATCACCAGGAAAGCGAGTTCCATCGGGCGCACGCGCACCAGAGCGCCTCCGCGGTCCTGCGCGCCGTGATCGACGAAGCCAAGGGCGAGGCGATCTCCATTCGAGAGATCATCGAGGCCTTCGGCGAGCGCGCTTTCGGCTTCGTGCTGATTCTGTTTTCCCTGCCGAACTGCGTGCCGGCCCCGCCGGGCATCGCCGGTATCGTCGGCACTCCGGTGCTGATCTTCGGTATCCAGATGATGCTCGGTCACACGCGGCCCTGGCTGCCCGGCTTCATCCTGCGGCGCACCGTCTCGACCGCGAAGTTCAAGCGCCTCATCGACATCGCCGAGCCGAAGCTCCAGAAGCTCGAGAGCTTCTGCAGGCCGCGCCTGCTGCCGCTTTTCGGCCCCCTGGGAGATCGGGCGGTCGGGTTCTTCGCCTTCCTGGTGGCGATTTCGGTCCTGATCCCGTTCCCTGGCACCAATTTCCCGCCGTCGATCGCGCTGGTCATCGCCTCCATCGCCATCATGGAGGAGGACGGCTATCTCCTGATCGTCGGCTACCTCATCGGTCTGGCGGGTCTCGCCTATACGGTCACGGTGCTGGGCGCCTCCTATCACCTCATCCTGGCGGCCATTCACAACCTGCCGTCCTGGTTCGGGTTTTAGGAAGCGGCAGGTATTTTCCCGATCTCGTGGAAGGGGCTTTGCCTGAAGCCCCTCGCCGCCTTATAAGCCTGCCATCGTCAACTTCTCCGGCCTGATGGGCGCTTGAACCACAAGCCGCTCTCGGCCGAACTTTCCGGAGGCCCCGATGGCCGGACATTCACAGTTCAAGAACATCATGCACCGCAAGGGCAAGGTCGATGCGGTGCGATCCAAGGTGTTTTCCAAGCTCGCCCGCGAAATCACCGTCGCGGCCAAGATGGGCATGCCCGATCCCAACATGAACCCGCGCCTGCGCGCCGCGATCCTCGCCGCCCGCGCCGAGAACATGCCCAAGGACAACATCCAGCGCGCCATCAACAAGGCCTCCGGCGGCGACGCGGAGAACTACGACGAGATCCGCTATGAGGGCTACGGCCCCGGTGGTGCCGCCATCATCGTCGAGGCCATGACCGACAACCGCAACCGCACGGCCTCCGACATCCGCTCCTATTTCACCAAGAGCGGCGGCAACTTGGCTGAAACCGGCGCCGTCTCCTTCATGTTCGACCGGGTCGGCTATATCGAGTTCGGGGCCGATGTGGCGGACGCCGATGCGATGCTGGAGGCGGCCATCGATGCCGGCGCGGACGATGTGGTCTCCTCCGAGAACGGCCACGAGATCTATTGCGACCAGGGCTCCCTCAACGAGGTGACCAAGGCGCTCGAGGACAAGTTCGGCGAGCCGAAGGCCTCCAAGCTCGTCTGGAAGCCCCAGACTCCGGTGGCCGTCGACGACGAGACCGGCGAGAAGCTCATGAAGCTGATGGAGTCTCTCGAAGAGCACGACGACGTCCAGAGCGTCTACGGTAACTTCGAGCTATCTGACGCCCTCATGCAGAAGATGGCTGGGTAATTTTGGCTGTGCGTCATGCCCGGGCTTGTCCCGGGTATCCACGTCTTCTTAACCGTTGATGACGTGGATGGCCGCATACCAAGTGCAGTCATGGCGGTGGAGAACATTCTTTGAGTGAACGCGTCCGAATCCTCGGCCTCGATCCCGGCCTGCGCAACACCGGTTGGGGCGTCATCACTGTCGAGGGGACCAAGCTCTCTTTCGTCGCCTGCGGGGTCGTGACCTCGGACGGCGACCTTGAGCTGGCGCTTCGCCTCAAGCAGCTCCACGACCGGCTGACGGACGTGATCCGGACCTGGACGCCCGATGAGGTGTCCGTGGAGGAGACCTTCGTCAACAAGGATGCTCAGGCAACCCTCAAGCTCGGCCAGGCCCGCGCCATGTCCCTGCTGGTTCCTGCCCTTCATGGCCTGCCGGTGGCGGAATATGGCGCCAATCAGGTGAAGAAGACCGTGGTGGGTGTGGGCCATGCCGACAAGGATCAGGTCCAGGCCATGGTGAAGATCCTGCTGCCCAAAGCCGACTTCAAGAAAGCCGACGCGGCCGATGCTCTCGCCATCGCCATCGCCCACGCCCACCACCGCAAGGCCCGCGCTTTGGCGGCGAGCTTTTAGGGTGTTACAACGCAACGACTGTCATTCCGGGGCGGCGAAGCCGAGCCCGGAATCCATAACCACCGGCATCGCAGGATCGAGAGCCGTCAGCGGTTATGGATCCCCACCTTCGCGGGGATGACACAGGAGGGGATGAGAACGTGATCGGCAAACTCAAAGGCGTGGTGGATTCCTATGGCGAGGATTTCGTGATCCTCGACGTGCACGGGGTCGGCTATGTGGTCCATTGCTCCTCCCGCACCCTCCAGAACCTGCCGCCGACCGGCGAGGCGGCGACCCTGTCCATCGAGACCTATGTGCGCGAGGACATGATCCGTCTCTTCGGCTTCCGTTCGGATTCGGAGCGCGAATGGTTCCGCCTGCTCCAGTCGGTCCAGGGCGTGGGCTCCAAGGTGGCGCTCGGCATCCTCTCTGTGCTCGATCCCGGCAGCCTCGCCACGGCCATCGCCACCGGCGACAAGGCCTCCGTCGCCCGCGGCCCCGGCGTCGGCCCGAAGCTTGCCCAGCGCATCGTCTCCGAACTCAAGGACAAGGCCCCGGCCTTTGCCGCAATCGATCCGGCCCTCATCCGGCTCACCGGAGCGGTCGAGGACAAGAGCGCGCCTGCCCCGGTAGCGGACGCCATCTCGGCCCTGGTCAATCTCGGCTATCCGCAGGTCCAGGCCTCCGCCGCCGTCGCCGCCGCCATGAAGCAGGCGGGAGATGAGGCCGAGGCCAAGACGCTGATCCGGTTGGGATTGAGAGAGTTGGCGCGATAACCCGCTGTCATCCCCGGCGAGCCGCAGGCGAGGGAAGGGGATCCATTCACATGCGCGGCGCTATGGATTCCCTTCCTCTCCGCTACGCTCTGGCCGGGAATGACAAAGACCTGATCGCCCCATGGGCGTTCCTGTTTTGATCTTGTTAAGAATGGCGTATTAGAGCGTCATCGCTTATATGAAGCCTCTGGAAGGTAAGCCTCTTTGACCGATTCCCGCCGCCTGATCAGCCCTGAAAAGCGTGAGGACGATGTTGATGCGTCGATCCGGCCGCTCTCGCTCGACGATTTCACGGGCCAGAAGGCCGCGCGGGCCAATCTCCAGATCTTCATCAATGCCGCCAAGGCGCGCGGCGACGCGCTGGACCACGTGCTCTTCGTCGGCCCGCCGGGCCTCGGCAAGACCACGCTTGCCCAGATCGTCGCCCGCGAGCTCGGCGTCAATTTCCGCTCGACCTCCGGCCCGGTGATCGCCAAGGCGGGCGATCTCGCGGCCCAGCTCACCAATCTGGAAGAGCGCGACGTGCTCTTCATCGACGAGATTCACCGGCTCAACCCGGCGGTCGAGGAAATCCTCTATCCCGCCATGGAGGATTATCAGCTCGACCTCATCATCGGCGAGGGCCCGGCCGCCCGCTCGGTGAAGATCGAGCTGCCGAAATTCACACTGGTCGGAGCGACTACCCGCGCGGGCCTGCTCACCACGCCCTTGCGCGACCGCTTCGGCATTCCGATCCGGCTCGAATTCTACACCATCGACGAGCTGGAGCTGATCGTGCGCCGCGGCGCCCGTGTTCTCGGGCTCGGCATGAGCGAGGAGGGCGCAAACGAGATCGCCCGCCGTTCCCGCGGCACACCCCGCATCGCCGGCCGCCTGCTGCGCCGCGTGCGTGACTTCGCCATCGTCGAGGGCGTCCAGACAGTCTCCCGCGACCTCGCGGACCGCTCGTTGCGCCTGCTCGACGTTGACCCCATCGGCCTCGACCTGATGGACCGCAAGTATCTCACGATGATCGCCAATTCCTTCGGTGGCGGCCCGGTCGGCATCGAGACCATCGCGGCGGCCCTCTCCGAGCCGCGCGATGCCATCGAGGACATCATCGAACCCTACCTGATCCAGAAGGGCTTCGTGCAGCGCACCCCGCGCGGCCGCATCCTCACCCCCCACGCCTTCAGGCACCTCGGCATCCCGGAGCCCACCCGCGAGACCACGGCGCAGTTCGGGCTGTTCAACGGGGACGATGATGAGTGAGAAACGCGATCAGGGCGGAATGATCGGCTCCCATCTCTCCGGCTTCATGCAGGATGGCGCGCATATGCTTCCCATCCGCGTCTATTACGAGGACACGGATTTTTCGGCTCGCGTCTATCACGCGAGCTATCTGCGCTTCATGGAGCGCGGACGCACCGAGCTGCTGCGGGCCGTCGAGGTGGCGCAGTCGGATTTGCATGCGGACATGGGCGGGCTCGCCTTCGTGGTCCGCAAGATGAATATCGATTTTCGCGGCGGGGCCGTCATGGACGACGTGCTGACCATCGTGACCCGGCCGAAGGAGATGCGCGGCGCATCGATGACGCTCGCCCAGGAGATCCGGCGCGGCGACGAAGTGCTGGTCACGGCCGATGTCATGGTCGCCGCCGTCAGGGGAGGGCGGGCCGTGCGGATCCCGGACGAGCTGCGGGCGGCGCTGACCGCGGAACAATAGGTCCGTGCCTTGCCCTATGGGTAGGGCGCTCAGGAGACCTGCTTCCAGCGCATACTAGCCGGAATTTCCATATCAATTTCAGGTAATTCGCCTCTGCGCGGCCGTACTTAAACCAGACCTTAACCTTACTCTGTGCTTAACAGGTAACGGTCCGGGACGATTGCGAGTCTTGTCGCCTGCCGCCCTTATTTTCGACAGATTCCGGGGCGAACGAGCAGTAATACAAGAACAGATTTTCCTAGAACCAGTTGCGGTGGGCCTTGGATCGCCTTCCAAGGCTGCTCGAAGAGCGAGGACGACAGACTATGAACCCGGCTGATGTGGCCCAGGCCGTCCCTGTGGCCCACGACATGTCCTTCTTTGGCCTGTTCTGGCAGGCCCATTTCATCGTCAAGCTCGTGATGCTGGGCCTGCTCGCGGCTTCCGTCTGGTGCTGGGCCATCATCATCGACAAGACCCTGCTCTACGCCCGCACCAAGCGCGCCATGGACCGCTTCGAGGACGTGTTCTGGTCCGGCCAGTCGCTCGAGGAGCTGTATCGCTCGCTCCAGAGCCGCCCGGCCACGGGCCTCGCCGCCGTGTTCGTCGCCGCCATGCGCGAGTGGAAGCGCTCCTTCGAGGGCTCGGGCCGCTCGTTCCAGACCCTGCCGCAGCGCATCGACAAGGTGCTCGACGTCACCATTCAGCGTGAAGTGGAGCGGCTCAATGCCCGCCTGACGGTGCTCGCCTCCATCGGCTCGGCCGGTCCCTATATCGGCCTCTTCGGCACCGTGATCGGCATCATGAATTCCTTCACCTCCATCGCGGCCTCCAAGAACACGAGCCTTGCGGTCGTGGCTCCCGGCATCGCGGAGGCGCTGTTCGCCACGGCCATCGGCCTGTTCGCGGCCATTCCGGCGGTGCTCGCCTACAACAAGCTGCAATCGGAAGTCGGCAAGCTGCAGTCGCGGCTCGAGGGCTTCGCCGATGAATTCTCGGCCATCCTGTCGCGTCAGGTGGACGAGCGCATCGGCCATGCCGGCCACCACCCGGCCAACGCGGCCTAAGGGAGATCCGACATGGCCATGATGGCAGGAGCGGCAGGAGGCGGAAGACGGCGGCGCAGGCGCGGCCGCACGCCTGGCGCGATCAACGAGATCAACATGACGCCGTTCATCGACGTCATGCTCGTGTTGCTCATCATCTTCATGGTGGCAGCACCCATGATGACGGCCGGCGTGCCGCTCGATCTGCCGCAGACGAAGGCCGCACCGCTCAACTCGGATGCGACGCCGGTGACGCTCTCCATCAAGGCGACGGGCCAGGTGTTCCTGGGCGAGACCGAGCTGGTGGACGAGGCCATCGTGGGCAAGCTCGCGGAAGTGTCGAAGTCCGGCTTCGACGAGCGGATTTTCGTGCGTGGCGACAAGAAAGTGGATTACGGGCGGGTCGCTCAGGTGATGTCGATCGTGACCACGGCGGGCTACAAGCGCGTCGCCCTCGTGACCGAGGTCGATCAGCGCTGAGTGGGATGAGGACAAGGGGCGAACACACGTGGCGTTGAAGCTGAAATTCAACACCTCAGAGCCGGGCTTCTGGGTCTCGGGCGTCGCGCACGCCTCGCTGTTGGCTGCCGCCCTGATCGGCCTGTCGGTCGGTACCGAATTCCCCGAGGCGCAGGAAGGCATCCCGGTCGAGATCATCACCGACAACCAGCTCTCCCAGATCACCAAGGGCGAGACGAACGCCAAGGCGCCGCAGCCCAAGCCCCGCGCCGAGCGCGTCGCCGACAAGACCGAGCTGAAGGATCCGGGCGAGGACAAGCGCGATGCACCCGCTCCCCCGAAGCGTCCGGCCGAGATGAAGGTCGCCGAGAAGGAAGAGCCGGTGGCCGCCCAGCCTCCGCCGCCGGCACCACCGACGCGCTCGCAGGAAGAGAAAGCCGCCGAGGCCAAGGCCGAGGAAGAAAAGAAGCTGCAGGAAAAGGCGGAAGCCGAAGCCATCGAGAAGGCGAAGGCCGCCGAGCAGGCGAAGATCAAGGCCGAGGCCAAGGCGAAAGCCGAAGCGGAGGCGAAAGCCAAGGCGGAAGCGGAAGCCAAGAAGATCGCCGAAGCGAAAGCCAAGGCGAAGGCCGAGGCTGAAGCGAAGGCAAAAGCCGAAGCCGAGAAGAAGCTTGCGGAAGCCAAGGCCAAGGAAGAAGCCGAGGCCAAGGCGCGCAAGGAGGCTCAGCTCGCCAAGAAGCTCGACATGGGCGACCTGAAGCAGTTCCTCGACAGCAAGGAAAAGAACCAGTCCACCGGCGCGACCGGCGCGGAGGTCCAGAAGACCGCTTCGCTCGGCACCGCGACGGGATCGGCCGCGAAGCTTTCGCCTAGCCTGCGCGATGCGCTCATCGGCCTTTTGGTCTCGCAGATCGAGCGTTGCTACAGCGCGCCGATTGCCGCCTCAGGCGGACAGGTCACGGCTCCCATTCTCGATATCCGCCTGAACCAGGACGGATCGCTCAGCACCGAGCCCAGGATCCTCCAAGCGGGGAGCAGCTCGACCGATCGTGCGGTTGCCGATGCGGCCGTTCGCGCCATCCGCAAGTGCCGCCAGTTCGAGATCCCCGCGAAATTCGTACCCTACTACGCGGATTGGAAGGTCCTGAACGTCCAGTTCGATCCTCCTCTCTCTTAAAGCCCAAAGCTTGGGACATAAGCCAATGATCACTCGCCTCCTCTCCCGTCTTCTTGTCGCGCTGGCCGTTGTCGTGCCGCTGGCGGCGCTCGTTCCTGCCGCCCAGGCGCAGCTCTCGTTCCGCGTCGGACCGGGCGGGCAGTTCCAGCCGATGCCCATCGCCATTGCCGATTTCTCCGGCGAGGGCGATCTCGGGCAGCGCGTGTCCGGCATCATTACGAACAACCTGCAGCGCTCCGGCTATTTCGCGCCGCTCGACAAGGCGCGCTTCCCCGAGCGTCCGTCGTTCGATGCCGCGCCGCGCTTCGACGCCTGGAAGATGGCGGGCGCACAGGCTCTCGTGACGGGCCGCGTCTCGCGCGATCCCTCGGGCCGTCTTCGCGCGGAGTTCCGCCTGTGGGACATCGAGTCCGGTCAGCAGCTCACCGGCCAGCAATACGTCACCGACGCCAATTTCTGGCGCCGCGTCGGCCACATCATTTCCGATGCGGTCTACACCAAGGTGACGGGCTTCGGCGGCTTCTTCGATACGCGCATCGTGTTCGTCGATGAATCGGGGCCGAAGGAGAACCGCCGCAAGAAGCTCGCGATCATGGATCAGGACGGTGCGAATGTGCGCTACCTGACGCAGGGCGACAGCTCCGTCGTGACGCCGCGCTATTCGCCCGCCACGCAGGACATCACCTATTCGGCTCAGGTCGAAGGCCAGCAGCCGCGCGTCCAGGTGATCAACCTGGAGACCGGCACGCGCCAGGTGCTCGGCAATTTCCCCGACATGGCCTCCTCGCCGCGCTTCGCGCCGGACGGGCAGCGCATCGTCATGAGCCTGCAGCAGGGCGGCAATGCCAACATCTTCATGATGGATCTGGGCTCGCGCGCCACCACGCGCCTGACCTCGACCGCCGCCATCGACACGTCGCCGTCCTTCTCGCCGGATGGCAGCCAGATTGTGTTCGAGAGCGATCGCGGCGGCAAGCAGCAGATCTACGCCATGAACGCTGACGGTTCGAACCAGCGCCGCATCTCCTTCGGCGACGGCTCCTATTCGCAGCCGGCCTGGTCGCCCCGCGGCGACTACATCGCGTTCACGAAGCAGCGTGCGGGCGGCTTTGCCATCGGCATCATGAAGCCGGACGGCTCCGGCGAGCGCATCCTCACGGAAGGCTTCCACAATGAGAGCCCGACCTGGGCGCCGAACGGTCAGTACATCCTGTTCTTCCGCGATCCGGGCGGACAGGCCGGCGGCAAGCTCTACATGGTCGACATCACCGGCCGCGTCGAGCAGCCCGTGCCGACCCCGTCCTTCGCGTCCGACCCGACTTGGTCGCCGCTCCTGAGCGAAAGCCGACAGAGCAACTGATCGCAATCGAAAAAGGGCGCTCGAAGCGCCCTTTTTCTTTGATCAAGCCGCCATCGGCGCCGCACTGCCGGTCTCGTCCTTATGGCCTCTGAGCTTGAAGGCGAGAACGAGAAGCGAGATGCCGAAGACCATCGCGTAAGCCCCGAGCCACCAGGTCAGCACTACGGCGCCGACGAGGGGGGCGAGCAGGAGCGCGATACCGAAGAGAACCGACACGATGCCACTGAAGATCAGCCAGCCGCGTCCGTAGGTCGGGTTCAGCTTGAAGGCGGCGACGATCATCAGGACGCCCGTGATCAGCGACCACACCGCCATCAGGGTGACGAAGAACAGGACCGTCAGCCCCGGCATCAGGAAGGCGATAACGCCGGCCAGGATGTTCAGGATGCCTCCGAGGATGAGGAGGCCCCAGCGCTGGTGTTCGGACGCTGCCCTGATGCCGGAGATAATCTCGACCACGCCATCGACCAGCATATAGGCCGCGAAGACCCAGACCAGGGACAGGAGCGTGGCTCCGGGCGAGAAGAAGGCGATGAGCGCGAAGATGATCGCGAAGACGCCGCGAAGCGCCAGGGCCCACCAGTTCTGCGCCAGAAGCTGGCTCATGGCGTGGGTGCGATCAAGGGTATCGAAAGGTCCGGTTGTGCCTGTAGCCATAGGAGTCCTCCTCGAAAAAGGAATGTACTGCCTTGCTCGAGATCAACGCCAAGCTTGACCATTGGTTTCCTTTTCTTCTTTTCGGGTCCTACTCTCCCGGCGAGGCCTCATGCTCCTTGATCTTGGTCAGTTTGCGCCGCAGGGCAAGCTTGCGCCGCCTCAAGCGCACGCGCCGCTTGAGCCGGAAGGCGCGGATCAGAAGCGCAATGCCGAACCAGGCCATCGCGATGACGATAGGCAACACGATCAGAACCGGAAAGAACGTGATCAAGGTCGCGAGCGCCAGCAGCGCGAAGCCGATGATGGCGACGCTGCTCGCCTCCGTTGCCGTCAGCGAGCGCGAGCCGACCGCCTTGCCGACCGTGCTCGAAAGCGCCAGGGCGCCGGCGGCGAGCCTGCGGACGCCGCCCTTCTTGAAGCGATGGCCACGGCGCGAACGCATATTCCTCGCCTGACGGCGCCGGGATTGCCAGCCGGGAACGATCTCGGTCGCGTTGGCGAGATCCTCCAGATAGACTGCCTCCATGGCCTCGGCGAAATCGGCATCCTCGACCACCACGTCGAGCTCCCAATTGGTGGCCCAGCTCGCAATGTTGAGATTGGTGGAGCCGACCCGGGCCCAGCGCCCGTCCGCCACGGCGGTCTTGGCGTGGAACATCGACCCGTTCCACTCATAGACACGGATGCCGGCCTCGATCAGCGAGCGGTAGCCGGCCCGGACGACGGGCTGCAGGGCGGGCACGTCGCTCGATCCGGGAACGAGGAGGCGCACGTCCACCCCGTCCCGCGCCGCTTCGCCCAGAGCCTGCACATAGGAGGTGGTGGCCACGAAATAGGCGTCGCTCAGCCAAAGATTGCGCTGGGCGGTCGCCGCGATGAACTGGTCCACCCGGTAGGTGCGGAACATGCCGGGCTCGCCGCTGATGACCCGCGCCGCCACCGATCCCGCCTGCGGGATCAGGTCGGCTTGGGGCAACTCCGATTTCGGGATCGGCGCCATGCCGGAAAGAACCCAGCTCTCCGCAAAGCTGGCATCGAGATCGGCGACGATGGGACCTTCGAGCGACAGGCCGGTATCCCGCCAGGGCTCGGTGCCGTTCTTGCCCACCCAGCTGTCGGACACGCACAGGCCGGAGACGAAGGCGATGCGCCCGTCGACGGTGATCAGTTTGCGGTGGTTGCGGCGGATCCAGAACGGGTCGGTCAGCCTGGGCGGATTGAAGACGCGGGCCTCGACGCCGGCCTCGCGCAGGCGCCGCCAGTAATGGGGCAGGGCGCGGAAGGAAGATCCGAGCCAATCGTAGAGCACCCGCACGCGCACGCCGGCGCGCGCCCGCTCCATCAGGGCTTCCGCGAACGCCTGACCCGTGTCGTCATCGGCGATGATGAAGTTCTCGAAATGAATGACGGTCTGCGCCGAGCGGATCGCCTCCAGCCAGGCCGGGTAATTCTCCTTTGAGTCCCGCAGCAGGGTGATGGCGTTGCCTTGGCGCAGGTCGCTGTCGGCGATGCGCGCGAAAGCTCTCTCCAGGCGGAGATCGTCCAGAGCTTTGCGATAGGGCTGTCTGAGGCTTCCCGGCTGGGGCGTCACGATATTCATGACCTCTCAACGCTTGAACCCGATGATCGGCGGCAGCCTAGCTTCATTTGCCTTCCCTTGCGGCAGGAATAAACGACGCAGCACGAAGCTGTTTACGACCGATTAACCCTAACCCCAACTTCCACAACTTGGCCATAATTGACCTTAATCCCGCATGCGTCCTCACGGTTGACGGAACCCTCCTTTAACCATCTTCCCGATATGAAAGTCACAACGTTCGGCAAACGTATGTGTAAGGAGTATTGCCAATGATGACGCTGCGCGCCGTCAAGTTCGCTGCTGCTATCGTCCTCGCCCTCGGGGCGGCGGCGTGTTCGTCCAACAAAGATGGGGCCGATGGAGCCGGCGGCTTCGGAGCCGGCGGTGCCGCCACCCCGGGCAGCGCCCAGGATTTCGTCGTCAACGTGGGCGACCGCGTGTTCTTCGAGACCGATTCGACCGACCTGACCCCCACGGCCGTCGCGACTCTCGACAAGCAGGCGCAGTGGCTACAGCGCTATCCGAACTACACCTTCATCCTCGAAGGCCATGCGGACGAGCGCGGCACCCGCGAGTACAACTACTCGCTCTCCGCCCGCCGCGCCCAGGTCGTCCGCGACTACCTGATCTCCCGCGGCATCCCGGGCAACCGCTTCCGCACCGTGTCCTACGGCAAGGAGCGCCCGGTCGCAGTCTGCAACGACATCTCCTGCTGGTCGCAGAACCGCCGCGCGGTCACCGTGCTCGGCGGCGGCGCCGGGGCATAAAGCCTCACCTGGCGCATCGTGCAGGAAAGTGGATCCGGTTTTCCGTCCCAACGATGCGCCGGCCAAGAGGGGGAGCATCGGATTCGACCCCAAAAGCGGGTCTACTTTTGGGTCCGATGCTCGAGTTCAAGCCCTCGTGAAATCGCAGAGCGCCGCCACATTCTCGCCGTGGCGGCGCTTTTGTGTTATCGGCCTCCTCGATCGAGGACCCTCACGGTATCCCAGCATGTTTCGACGTCTGTTTGTCTTTTTCGCCTTTGCCCTTGCTCTGGCCGCCCCTGCCGCTGCGCAGGATGCGGCCGATGCGATCGTGCGCCTGAACCGGCTCGAGAGCCAGTTCCGCCAGATCTCCGGTCAGATGGAGCAGCTCCAGTACGAGAACCGCCAGCTCAAGGAGCAGCTGCGCAAGTTCCAGGAGGATGTGGAATTCCGCTTCCAGGAAGGCCGCGGCGGCTCCCGACCCTCGTCGCCCACGACCACTCCTTCGCGTCCCGCCCAGCCCCCGGCGCAACCGACCCCGGCCCAGCCGCAGCGACGCAGCGACGTCTTCGATCCCTCCGAGACGCCGGATGCTCCCGGCGCTCCCCGTCCGCTCGGCACCACGGCCCCGTCGGCACCCCTGACGGCGGACGCAGGCCGTCCCATGCCGTTGCCCGGCGGGCAGCTTGCCGGCATCGGCGACCTGATCGAGCAGGACGAGCAGGGGGGTGCCGACGGCGCTCCCATGGATCTGAACTCCCATAACCGCGCTGCGGCCATCCCCCAGGGCGCCATTGCCGAGCGCCCGGGTCCGAGCGTCGCGGCGACGAGCGTCGGCAATCCGCGCTCCGATTTCGACGCGGCTTATGCCTCCTTCACGCAGAAGCAGTACGACCAGGCCGAGATGGGCTTTCGCCGCTTCCTCCAGTCCAATCCGCGCGACAAGCTGGTGCCCGAGGCGACCTTCTGGCTCGGTGAGACCTATCTCCAGCGCAGCCGCTATCGCGAGGCCGCGGAGCAGTTCCTGAACGTCTCGGCCGAGCATCCCGATGCTGCCAAGGCGCCCGATGCCCTGCTGCGGCTCGGCATCTCGCTGAACGGTCTCGGTGCCAAGGATCGCGCCTGCGCCGTCTTTGCCGAGCTCGACCGCAAGTACCCGCAGGCTTCGGCTCCCGTCCGCCAGGCCTCCGACCGCGAGCAGAAGCGCATCAAGTGCAGCTGAGCCGCTGACGAGTTTTGAAGGGCCAAGCGATGGCCGCGCTCCCGCCTCCCGACGATGCGCTCTCGGATGAAGGGCTGGAGCGTCTTTTTGCCTCTCTGAACCAAGCCTCGGGCATCGTTACGGCCGTTTCCGGCGGGCCGGATTCGATGGCCCTGATGCATTGCCTCGCCCGCTGGCGCGCCACCGGTTCGCGACCTCCCGTTCTCGTTGCCACCATCGATCATGGGCTGCGGCCGGAAGCCGCCGAGGAGGCCGCCTTCGTCGCACGGGAGGCCACAGCCCTCGACCTACCGCACCGTATTCTCGCCTGGACCGGCGACAAGCCTCGAACCGGCATCCAGGAGGCTGCACGCGAGGCGCGCTACCGCCTTCTCGTCGAATACGCCCGCGAGGCCAGCGCATCGCATCTTCTCACCGCCCACACCCTCGATGATCAGGCCGAGACAGTGATGATGCGCCTTGCCCGGGGGTCCGGCCTGTCCGGGCTCGCCGGCATGCGTCGCGAGACGGATCGGGACGGCATCATCCATGCGAGGCCGCTGCTCGACTGGCCGAAATCGAGCCTTCTCACTCTCTGCCAGGGGCAGGGCTGGCGCTTCGTCACCGATCCGTCCAACGCCAACGAAGTTTATGCCCGCGTCCGCTGGCGCAGGCTCATGCCGCTCCTGGCCGCGGAGGGGCTCGATGCCGAGCGCCTGGTGCGCTTCGCCGAGCGCGCCGCCCAGGCCGACGAGGCGCTCGATCTCAAGGCGGGGGAGGCGCTGGACCGGGCCGGGCCCGTTTTCGAGGACGGAACCCTCTCTTTCCAGGGCGGCATTCTTGCAAGCGAGCCTTTCGAGATTGCCGTCCGGGTGCTGGAGCGGGCCCTGTCCCGGACGGGGCTCGAGAACAGCCGTCTTCACCGGCTCGAAACCTGTGCCGAGCGCCTGCGGGAGGCCGTCAGAGCAGGGGAGGCATTGCGCCTCACCATCGCCGGGGCGCTCCTACGACTGAATCGTGCGGGCAGAGTGTCCATCGGGCCGGAACCGCCACGCCGCCGGGGTCGTTAGCCAAATCTCTTAGCCAAGGCTATTGGATGATGCCGCACGGGCGCCGCATTCCCTTGGCAAGGCGAGACGGTGTGCCTACATTGAGTTTAACCGCGGGGGGAGACTTCCTCACGCTTCATCTCCCTCTGGGGCAGAACCTGATCCGATGAATTCAAATTTCCGCAACTTCGCCTTGTGGGTCGTCATCTTCCTTTTGGTGCTGGCGCTCGTGACCCTTTTCCAGAGCCCGGGCCAGCGCGGTGGCGGCAGCGACATCGCCTATAGCCAGCTCCTCAGCGAGGCCGATGCCGGGCGCATCACCAGCGTCGTCATCTCAGGCCCGGAGATCAGCGGCACCTACACGGATGGTCGCACCTTCACGACCTATGCGCCGAGCGACCCGATGCTGGTCACGAAGCTGCAGCAGAAGGGCGTGCAGATCACGGCCCGTCCGCAATCGGATTCGACTCCCTGGTTCATCGCGGTTCTCATGAACATCCTGCCCATCGCGCTCTTCATAGGCGCCTGGGTGTTTCTGTCGCGCCAGATGCAGAGCGGCGCCGGCCGGGCCATGGGCTTCGGCAAGTCCAAGGCGAAACTGCTGACGGAAGCGCATGGCCGCGTCACCTTCGATGACGTTGCCGGCATCGACGAGGCCAAGGAAGACCTGCAGGAGGTCGTGGAGTTCCTGCGCGACCCGCAGAAGTTCCAGCGTCTCGGCGGCCGCATTCCGCGCGGCGTGCTGCTGGTCGGCCCTCCCGGCACCGGTAAGACCCTGACCGCCCGCGCGGTGGCGGGTGAAGCCAACGTGCCGTTCTTCACCATCTCCGGCTCCGACTTCGTCGAGATGTTCGTCGGCGTGGGTGCCTCCCGTGTGCGCGACATGTTCGAGCAGGCGAAAAAGAACGCCCCCTGCATCATCTTCATCGACGAGATCGACGCGGTCGGCCGCCATCGCGGCGCCGGCTTAGGCGGTGGCAACGACGAGCGTGAGCAGA